>JAEUQQ010000592.1 GCA_016789685.1 Acidobacteriota bacterium
AACGGCGCCTCGGAGTCGGTGCCAATCTCGGTGGTGCCGAGCAGGAACACCACGCGTGCGACGCCCACCGCATCGTCGACCCGGGCCGACACGCGGAGCGTCGCGCCCGGCGCCGTCTCGGGGGGAGCCTGCAGCGTCACCTGCGGCGGGTCGCTGTCGGGCTGCACCGACACGGTCGTCGTCGCAGACGCAGTGCCTTCGTTGCCGGCAGCATCGCGCGCGATGGCCGTCACCGTCACCGCCGTGCCCGGCGTCGCGACCGGGGGAACGGTGACGGCGAACTGGTACGGCGCGCTCGCGTCACTGGCGCCGGGGATGCCAGGCAACCCCGCCGCGACGAAGTCGACGCGCGCCACCCCGACGTTGTCTGACGTCGTCGCGACGAAACTCACGGCCTCGCCAGGCAGCGCCGTGGCCGGCCCGGCGAGCGTCACGAACGGGTCCTGCCGATCGGCCGCGGCATTCACGGTCACCGCACGCGTGGCGACCGCGCTGGCACCCTCGGTGTCGCGCACCGTCAGCGTCACGGTATACGCGCCCGGCGCGTCGAACGTGAACGACGCGACAGCCCCGGCCGAAGGCGTGCCACTCCCGATCGACCACTCGAACGCGAGGCTGCCGCCCTCGGGATCGGTCGACGCAGATCCGTCGAAGGCGAGCGCCACCCCGACTTCGCCGTTTGGCGGGCCACCGATGATCGCCATCGGCGGCAGGTTCGTCACGGGCCTGGGGGCCACGGCAACCTGCCGCGATGCCGTGGCGGCGAGCCCGCGAGCGTCGGTCACGGTGAGCGTCACGTCGAACGTGCCCGGCGACGTCCACGACGTCGCCACCTGGCTGCCCGTCGCGTTCGTCCCGTCACCGAACGTCCAGGCAGACGTCAGCGGCACGTCGCCATCGGGATCGCTCGATCCCGAGGCATCGAACGCCACCGCCTGGCCGACCTGCGCCTGCAGGGTCGAAGCCGTGAACGACGGCAGCGGCGCGAGGTTCGGCGACGGCTGCGCGGTGATCGTGACGGTGCGCGTCGTGCTCGCCGAACCACCACGTCCGTCGCTGACCACCAGCGTGACGGTGAACGCGCCCGTGGACGTGTAGGCCTTCGAGGTCGTGACACCCGTGCCGGTCGTGCCGTCGCCGAACGTCCACGCGAACGTCAGCGCATCGCCGTCCGGATCGGCCGAGGCGTTCGCATCGAAGGCGATGTCAACTCCCGTCACGGCCTGCGAGGCGCTCGGCGAGAACGCGGCCGATGGCGCACGATTCGTGGGTTCGGGACCTCCCGCGCCAGTCACGGTCACCGAAGCGGTGGTCGTGTTGACTCCGCCCTTGCCGTCACTCACCGTCAGCGTCACCGTGAACGGCCCCGCCGACGCGAACGCGTGCGACGCGCTCACGCCCGTCGCCGTGGCGCCGTCACCGAACGTCCACGCATACGTCAGCGTGTCGCCCGCATCCGGATCCGATGAAGTCGATCCGTCGAACGTCACCGCCTGATTCACCTGCGGTGAGGCAGGCGCGAACGCGAACCGCGCCGTCGGTGCCTGGTTCGTCGGCGGCGCCGGTGCCACCGTCACCGTCTGCGACGTGCTGTGCGAGCCGCCCTTGCCGTCGCTCACCGTCAGCGTCACCGTGAACGGCCCCGCCGACGCGAACGCGTGCGACGCGCTCACGCCCGTCGTCGTGGCGCCGTCACCGAACGTCCACGCATACGTCAGCGTGTCGCCCGCATCGGGGTCCGACGAGGTCGAGGCGTCGAACGTCACCGCCTGGTTTACCTGCGGCGATGCCGGCGCAAACGTGAACCACGCCGTCGGCGCCTGGTTCGTCGGCGGCGCTTGTGGCTCGACGATGAAGGCGTTGGCGAGAATGAGGCTCTGGCGAGGAACGGTCACCGATATCGTGCGTGGACCTGGCGAGGCGGTTGCGGGAATGTCGATGACCGCGAGGAGTTCGGTCGGCGAGACGACGCTGACCGACGCCACGCGCACCTGTGCGCCGAACGTCACGCGTGTCTGCCCTGCCGTGAAGCGCGTGCCGTCGCTTGCGCGCAGGCGGATGCTGACGCCCGACTGGCCGACGGTGCCGCGCGCGGGATCCGGGAGCGACAAGGCGAGGATCTGCACCGTCCCGGCGTCGGTCGTCTCACCGGTTGCCAGGTTCCTGATGGTCACGCCAGCCGAGCCGATGGGAGTCCCGGCAGGGACGCGCACCGAGATCCGCCTGATGCCTCGCGATGCATCGACCACGGCGCTGCTCGTGGCCGCCACGACGACGGCCTCGCCTGACGCCGGCGTGAACGTGAACTCGTTCTGCGCGGCGGCGGCATCGAGCCCGGTCGCGGTGACCGCGTACAGGGCCCCGCTGGTCACGCCGGTCGATTCGACCGAGACGACCTGTCCGGCATGCGCGAGTGGTGGTGGCGCCAGCGCCAGGAGCATCGCGATCACGACGACCCGCGACAACGTAAGGGCGCGCGACGACACCGAGGTTTCGGCAACGGGCGACGAGGGGGCAGGGTACTGGGGCAGCATGCGACACGCGTGGGAAGCGGCGGGGACGTCCCGCGTGGTTCCCGTCCACGGTCAGCGCGCAGCCCTGCCACATGAGACGACCTGGCCGGCGCCGACACCTCTGGTACGCAGGAGGAGTGGCATGGTCGCCGAAGATCGTGACGACGGCACGCAAATTCGCCCGAAAAAACGCAGGGATGAGGTGGAGTGTGCGGTAAAGCTACACGGACAAGCGGGGCCGTGGGCCGGCCCCGCCCTGTTCAGGGGTCAGGGGCGTTCGACCCACGTGCGGAGCGCCGACTCGAGAGCGGCCGGGTCGTTGAGCACGCCCGCGAGCGCCCACGAGATCTGCTGGTCGCGCATGCCGATGATCACCGGCGAGCCCGTGAGCGCGAGGGCGCGACGCGCGGCGCCGCTGGCATCGGCGTACCACCGCGACCCGACGACCGCCGCAGGCAGCCGTTCGGCGGCGTACGCCTGCACGGCGGCGTGCTCGCCCTGCACCAGCACGACCGTGGCGACGTTGAGCTGGGCCGAGTTCCACTCCTCCATCGCGGTGAAGAGGCGCTGGCAACTCCGGCACTCGGGGGTGACGTAGATCAGGATCCACTTCCCCCCGGGGCCGATAGCCGCCGACGAGGTGGCGGCGCCGGCCGCGTTGACGACCTCGAATGCGGGCATCGGCCGCTGTTCGATGGCCGCGAGCGTGGCCCCGGCCACGATGAGGGCCGCCACGAACGCGGCCCCTTTGTTCCAGGTTGCGTGCACCATGTGCTCGTCCTCGGTCCCCGTGCGTCAGGGGACGATGAAGTTCTTGATGCGGGCCTTCTCGGCCGCTGACAGGCCGAACAGGGCCTTCGAATCGGTCAGGTCCTGCAGGCTGCGGACCTGCGTCTGCAACGTGGCCAGGTCGGCCGGACCGCGCTGGGCGGCGAAGTGGAGCAGGCTCACCGACCCGTAGGCCGGTACGCGCACTCGGTAGGCGTAGTCAGTGCGGTTGTTGGAGTTGCCGGGGATCGGGTAGCTCGAGTTGATCACCGCGCTCGAGACCGCGCCGGCGCCGTGCGTGACGATCCCGGCGTAGGCCACGCTGGTGTGGGGTTGGCCCGAGTTGAGCGGCACCACGGTGAAGCCGCCCTTCAACGCGTCGTCGACGAACGCGAAGTCGGAGGTGTACGAGAAGCGCTGGTAGTAGCGCACCTCGATCTCGCGCTCGTACGGCAGGATGTTGGTGAACGTGTCGAGGTAACGCACGAACCCGCCCTCTTGCGGCGAGTAGATCTTCCGCTCGCTCAGCACCGACGCATCCGAGAACGACGGCCCGAACTGCACCTCGCGCCCCGCCTGCGCGAGCTTGACCATGTACTGGCAGCACGGAGACTCGTCGCCGAAGAAGTCGAAGATCATGTTCGTCGAGAAGATCGACGAGAACGTCCCGCTGTTCGAGTTGTCGAGTTCACCCTCGGAGTCGATCGTGTAGTAGAACCCGTCGTCGCCGACGAGGTCGTACTCGGTGTAGGCG
This sequence comes from Acidobacteriota bacterium, assembly GCA_016789685.1. Taxonomy (GTDB): domain Bacteria; phylum Acidobacteriota; class Vicinamibacteria; order Vicinamibacterales; family JAFNAJ01; genus JAEUQQ01. Next base: position 4,036 of record JAEUQQ010000592.1, read on the forward strand.
CCCGAGCCGAGTCGCAGGGTGACCTCGGTGGTCTGACCGGGCATCAGGACCAGCGGCTCGACGGCGACCTCGTACTTGCCGAGCGTCTCGTTGTAGCTCTCGACCTCCACGCGTGCAGGGCCGGGAGGCTGGTTCGTGAAACGCGCCTTGCCCTCTGCATCGGCCGACTCGTAGACGTCGTCGTACCCGTACGGACCGCTGGCACCGAACGGATACAGGTAGACGTAGGCGTCAGTCCCCGCTGCCGTGCCATCGGCGTTGAGCACCGTGACCGTGACCTGGCTGCGCGTCGCGGTGGCGTAGCTGACCTCGACCGGGAACGGCGTCGGCGTCGCCGGCACGTCGGCCACCACCGACGCGTAGACGGACTCATAGGTGACGAGGCCGTCGTAGTAGTACGACTGGACGTGGATCGGGCCGAGCGGCACGTTGGTGAAGGTGATGGTCCCGCTCGTGCCATACGCGCAGTCGTCGCGGTAGTACGCCAACCCCGCGCTCTGGAGCGCGAAGCAGATACCGTCGATCGTCAACGGCGCCGCGTCGGGGCCGAGGGCCGACACGGTGATGTCGTTCGAGGGCGGCATCACGACATCGACGATCTTCACCTCGTCGGCACTCGCGAGTGACGACTGGACGGTGGACGACAGCCCGGATTCGTCGTCGTTCACCGTGAGCGAGAAGTCGCCCGCAGGCAGCGCGTAGAGGCGGAAGCGGCCCTGCCCGTCGTTGAACGCGCCGTAGTACGACTCGCCCGCCGCCGCCGCGATGACGTTCGGGTACTGCACGGGCGTGCCGGTGGTGAACGTCGCGGTGCCCGAGACAACGCTGAAGGGCACGAGCACGTCGAACACGAGCACCTGGCCCGCCGCGGTGAACGCGACGGGCACGTCGTGCGTCGCCTCCCATCGGCTCGGTGCGTGGATGCGGAACACCGCCCCTGGCGCGATCGCCAGGTTCGACATCTGGTAGGTGCCATCGACCGCCGTGGAGAACGACGTGCGCGACCGCAGTACGCCGGGATCGCACTCGTCCTGCGGCCCGCACGGCACCATGAGTTCGATGTTCGCGTAGCTGATCGGCGTCACGCCGTCCTTTGCCGTCAACGTTCCGCCGATCGTGCCCACCAGCTCATCGACATGGATGTCGACGGTCGCTCGCTTCGTCGCGAGGTCGAGCGCCTGGCCCGTCAGCCGGAGCTGGCCGTTCGGCAATCCAGCGAGCTGGAGGATCAGGTTGAAGGTCGCAGGCATGATCTGATCGAACGTGAGCCGGCCAGCGGCGTCGGTCGCGCCGGCCGTGATGTAACCGTAGTTCGGCGTATAGAGGTAGATCTGTGCGCCGGCAACCGGGGTGTTCGACGGCCCCGACGTCACCTGCGTGTCGACGGTGCCCATGTAGAGCGGCATGATCACGGTCGCGTTCGCCGTCTGCCCGCCGGCCGTGAGCGTCACGACTTGCGGCGTCGCGCGCACCGACGAGTCGCGATTCCAGTAGGCCTGGACCGAGAATCCGCCGTCGGGCATCGTGACGTTCGAGAACGAGAACGTGCCGGTGGCCGACGCCGACACGGCGGCCAGGTAGCCGTTGTCTGATGCCGCCCGCAGTTCGACGTTGACCCCCGAGGTCGGCGTCGTGCCGTCGGCGAGCGTCACGACGCCCGACACGGTCCCGGTGAAGGTGTTCACCACGATCTCGTACGGCGTGGTTGTCGCGTGTCCGCTGGGCGGCATCACGAGATCGCGCTGGGCCAGCGTGAACGTGTTGCCGCTGTTCCTGAGGCGTACCGTGAACGTGCCCTCGACCACGCTGGTCAGCGTGATCTGGCCTGTGGCACTCGTCAGCCCCCGATAGGTGAGCGAGCCATCGGTCTCGTGGCGATACTCGACACGCACGTTCGGCATGACGGTGCCATCACCCTGCTTGACGGTGAGCAGGGCCGTGCCCACGCCGGGCTGGCTGAGGTCCTTGACGAGGACCTCGGCGTCGTTCGCCAACTGGGCGGCCACGCGCTTCTGGTAGTTGAAGTTGTTGTCGTACACCGACAACGTCACCGCGGCACCCACCGGGACGCCGTCGAACCGGTAGACGCCGAGGCTGTTCGTGCAGGTGGAGTCGCTGTAGCCCGAGGCCGACGCGTACACCAGGCAGCGGCCCGTGACGAGCCCGCCGGTTGCTGACGTCACGACACCCGTGATGGCACCGAACGGCGGGAGCATCAGCGTCGCGGTGGGCGGCGTCCGGCTGTCGAGCGTCAGCGGCGTCTCGACGCGGAGGTTCGAGTTCTCCTCGACGTAGGCGACGAGCCGCAGCGGGATGCCGACGGGCACGTTCGTGAACGTGATCAGCCCGTTGCTGTTCGGGCGGCCGGCGTTGTAGTAGCCGCCGTTCTGTGCCTGCACCTGCACGTAGGTGCCGAGGGCCGGCCCGCCGCTCGTCCTCATCGTCGCGACGGTCAACGACGCGATCGGCACGTGCCGGATCGCCAGGTCGGTCACCTGGTCGACCACGGTCGTGACGCGTGCCTGCGTCTCGAAGCCAGACGCCGGCTCCTGCGAGGCGGCGAGGTACTCGGCCGCGGGCAGCGCGTCCCACTGCACGACGCCAACCGCGTTCGTGTAGCCGTAGCGCGAGAAGCTGCGCTGCACACCGCTCAGCCACGCGTACGCATTCGGCACGGGGTTGCCATCCGCGTCGGTCACCAGCAGGCGAAGCGACCCCGTCGGTTCCAGCGAATAGGTCACCGACTGCTTCTGCCCGGCGGCCAGGGCCACTGGCGTCACCTCGAGCCTCGGTCCCGTGCCATCGTCCTGGTAGACCTCGCCGAAGAACTCGTAGGTCCCCGGCCGCATCCCGCCGAACACGGCGTGGCCCTGGGCATCGGTGTAGGTGGCGCCGCCCTGCGGACCGTTGTCGACGTAGACGTACAGTCCTTCGATCGGCGTCGCGTCGCGCCTGAGTGCCGTGATCTCGATGACGCCGAAGCCCGTGAACACGATGTCGGCCACCGTTGACGACTGCCCCGGCGCAAAGGCGGCGGCCTGCAGCGGCATCGTGGCGGTGTTGTTCGGATGCGCCGCCTGCAGCCTGAAGCCCTCGACCGGCACCGGCAACTGGCTACCGGTCGCCCCCTGGATCGAGTAGCCCCCGGCGGCGTTCGTCGGTACCCGGATGCGGCGGTTGAAGAACGGCGAGTCGCTCTGGAAGGTCACCGTGGCATTCGGCACCACGGTCGTGCCATCGCCTTCGAACACCGTGCCAGTCACCACGCCGGTCGATGCGGGCAGCGCGGTCACGGTGCCCACGCCGTCGGCAGGCGCCGCGAAGTTCGCGATGACCGCCAGTTCGGTGCTGTTCAAGCCCTCGAGTGCCTCTGGCGGCAGCAGCAGCAGCCGCTCGGCCGTCTTGCGCGCGCTGTTCTGATTCGGCTGTTGTGACACGAACGACAGGTAGGCCACCGAGCCGCCCGCCGGAATCGTGATCTGCTGCCACGTCGTGGCCACCTGCCCGGGGTTGCTCGTGCTCACCGACACCACGTCGGGCGTGTCGACTCCCTGCTGGTCGCCGAACACCACCGCCGTGGACGGGGTCTCGTAGGTCTCGTACGGATCGCCGTTGTAGAAGTCGTCGAGCACGACCCAGCGATCGGCCGTGGTGGCCTGTGCGTCGCCGCTCGACGTCGCAACGAGGTTGATGCTGCAACAGCGGACGTTGCGGTAGTTCGTTGCGAGCGTCACGTCGATGGTGACGGGCTCTGACGACGTGTTCGTGATCACGTCGAGGTAGCGCGCGAAGTAGCCGTCGGTCGGCACGTAGACCTTGCGGGTGACGGCGACGCCGTTCACGCTCTCCTGCCTGATGACGACTTCGCGCCGCTGTTGCTCTAACGTCCCGAACGACGCGCCGGCAAACGCCTCGGGCGTGCCGTTGCGCACGATGGTGAGCTGCGATGCTCCCGCGTTGGCGCCGTTGTCTCCCTGGAAGGGGTAGTTGTGCCCGTAACGCATCGTGCCGTTCGGCTGCACGTCGTAGGGCGCAACGTTGGCGTCGTAGAGCGTCGTGGGCAGCGTGACGGCGTTGTTCTCGAGCAGGATGTCGAGCGGCAGCACGTCGCCGTCGAGCGCCAGCCGAGACCGGCGCTCGCCGATCAGGGCGCCGGTCTGCGCGGTGGCCACGACCGTGCCGACGGGAATGCGCGTGGCTTCGTAGTTGCCCCCGCCGTCGGCCAGCACGTACCGGGTGACGCCGAAGTCGGCGACGAGGCTCTGCACGACCACGCCGATGCCCGAGGCGCTCGAGCCGTCGGGGTTCGCCACGCGTCCCCGCACGGTGCCGAGTCCCACGAAGCTCAGGTCACGTGCCTCGACCTCGTTGTTCGTCTCGAGGCCCACCGCGCGCGCGATCGCGCGGAACTGTCCCGCGCTGTCGTAGACCCGCACGGTGTAGACGCCGAGGGGCAGTCGATCGAACCGGTAGGCGCCGCTCGCCGCGTCGGTGAGCGTCGTCACGAACTCGGTGTACGGCCACACGTTGTCCTGGCGCACGCGCACCGAGCCCGAACCCGCCGGCGACTGGCCGTTGGGCAGGTAGATGGTGCCCGTGATCGTCGCCGTCGGCTGCAGCTTGACGGTGACGTTCTGCACGCCGCCGCCCGCGAGCGTGGTCGATGCCGATCCGCTCAGGCCGCCAGACGTCGCCGACACCGAGACGCTGCCCGCAAGCACGTGATCGACGACCGCACGCCCGTCGGCCCCCGTCGTGGCCGACAGGCGATCGCTCACCGAACCGTTCGACACATCGATCGTGACGCTGGCACCGGGCAGCGCGGCGTCGTTGCTGTCGGTGACCAGCACGACCAGCGTGCCCTGCGCCGCGAACGTCAGGTTGACCGATGGCGTTGCGCCGTTCGTGAAGAGTGACGCCGTCGTCCGGGCCAGCGAGCGTGTCGCCGCGTCGACGGCCGTCACGGTGTACTCGGCCAGCGGCAGGAAGTTGAATCGATACTGTCCCTGCTCGTTGGTCGTGGTCGAGGCGTAGCACGACGAACTGTAGGTACACCGGTTCACCGTGACCGTGGTCCCGGCCCCGGTCGCCGTCACGCCGTCAGCCCGGAACACCGTGCCCTGCAGGTTCGAGAACGGCGTCAGGCTCACATCGGCCGTCACGACCTCGGCGTGTTGCGCCATCGCGCCAGACACGCCGCCCGTCGTCTGCGAGATCGGGTCGGTCGCCGACACGCTGAACGTACCGACGAACACGTTGGCGAAGCTGAAGGTGCCGTCGATGGCCGCCGACGCGGTCCGCTCGGGTGCGTTGCCGAAGAGACTCGACGCGTTCAACCGCAGGCTGGCGTTGGGCACGACGCCACCCGACGAATTGCGCACCGTGCCCTGCACGGTGCCGCGCCCGAGGTACTTCACCGTGACGGGCACTTCGCTGCCGGTCGTCGAAATCACGGCGCCGATCCGCCCGCGATTGCCCCCCGTGTCGCTCGACTCGATGAAGTAGGTGCCGGGCGCGACCAGGTCGAACCTGGCCACGGACTGCGCATCCGTGAACGCCGTCGCGATCACCTCGCCGGCAGTGCCACCGCTGTCGCGGCGCAAGTCAACCCTGACGCCCGCACCGGTCGGCGCGTTGGCCTGGTCGGTGCTCGTCACCACGAAGGTCCCCGCCGGCAGCACGATGATGTCGGCCAGGTTCACGAACCCGTTGGCCACGTTGAAGGTGCCGTTGCCCACACCGAGCCGGTCGGTCGCATCGTCGAACACACGGGCGACGACCGCCTGGCCGGTGAAGCCCGCGCCAGCCACGCCCTCGACGATGAAGCGGCCGTCGGCGTCCGTGGTCGTCGTGACCGCGTTCGCGCCGCTGACCGTGACACCTGCTCCAGACACCGGCTGGAAGCCCGTATCGATGACACGTCCCCGGACGACGCCGCCACGCACCGTTGCCGTCATCGACGTGCGCTGGATGCCGTCGATCGACGCCGTCACCGTCGTCGTGCCCCCGCTGACGCCCGAGAGGCCGAACGTTGCCGACAACGCGTCCTGGGGAATCGTCACGAACGCCGGCACCGATGCGATGCCCGTGCTCGCGCTGGCCAGATCGATGCGGAGGCCGCCTGCGCCAGCGGGCGTCGGGACCTCGATGGTCGTCGTCGCCGTATCGCCCGCCAGCAACAGCGCAGACGAAGGCAGCGTCACGTCAGACAGCACCCGCGCCGTCAGCGCCAGCGTCGCCGCCTGGCTCACGTTGCTCGACAGGTCGACCGAACGCGCGGTCAGGGTGAGCGTCTGGCCAGCCGTCACCGATTCCGGCACGTTGACCACGAACGTTGCCGATACCGACCCGAGCGCCGGCGAGATCGACTTCGCGTCGCTGAACGAGAACGCACCGGTGCCCGACAGCGTGACGCGCGTGACGCCGATCTCGTCGTCGGCCTCGGCGATCACCGAGAACGGACGGCCCGGCACGATGTCGAGCCGACCGTCGGTCGTGCGCAGCGTGACCGTCGGCGGCACCGCGTCGGCGATGGGCAGGAGGACCCGGCCCGCCTCGGCACGGTTGCCGGCGAGGTCGACCGCGAACGCGTCGAGCGTGACGCGATCGGTCGGGCCTGCAGACGGATCGACCGTGAAGGTGAACGACGCCGCGACTGACGCCTGTGCCGGCGCAATCGTGCGCGTTTCGCTGCCAAGGCCGGCTCCCGTCGCCGTGAACCCGATCGACGCGACCTTGCCGGGGTCTGACGCGACCACCACGGCCGTCACGGTGCGACCCGGACGCACCCGGTCGCCGGTCGTCACGCCGGTGATCTCGACCGTCGGCTTCACGCCGTCGAGCACGGTGACCGTGACCGGCACCGCCTGTGCAAACTGCCCCTTCGAATCCTGGACCGTCGCGTCGATCGTGAACGTCGTGCCGGGCACGACGGTCGCGGGCACGTCGAACCCGAACGTCTCTGTGCGCGCGAGCGTGCCAGGCGCGACCGCGATCGAGCCCGCCGTGCGCGTATCGCCGGTATTGGCCCGGTAGCCGACCTGCGAGATCCCGAGGTCGTCCATGGCCGCCACGGTGACCGTGATGCGGTCGCCGTTGCGCGCGCTGATGCCTGCCGCCGGCGCCGTGATGGCGGCCGACGGCACCTGGTCGGGCGCCACCGTGATGATCGTCTCGACGGGCACGAGGCCGCGGTTCCCCGAGGTGTCGGTGGCGATCGCACCGACCCTGATGGCGTCGCCGGGACGACCGAACGCGGGAATGGCCTGGAACGACAGCGCGAACGGGGCGGTGCGTGACACCGAGGCCGCGACGTCGTTGATGAAGAAGTCGACGAACGCGACATCGGCGCTGCCGACCGACGCGACGACGCGCGCGACGGCGTTCTCGATCACGGTGCTGCCGCCGTCAGGCACGAGGCTCAGGATGCTCGGCGGCGTGCGATCGGTCGTCGTGAAGGTGAACGACGTGCCCTGCCCCTGGCGGTTGCCCGCGGGATCCGTGGCCGCGTCGACCGAGAGCTGGTACGCGAGATCTTCGCCGAGCGGACGCGCGGGCGAGAACACCACGACGGTGTTCCCGAGGGCGTAGTCGATGCGCCCATCGACCAGCGCGCCGTTGAGGCGGAGCGTGATCGGGGGGCCGGCGAAGCGCGCCGGATCGATGGGTTCGTTGTACTTCACGCGAACGGCGGCGTAGATCGTCACGCCAGAGGCGTTGACCTGCGGCGACAGATCGACCGTGGTCGGCGCGGTGATGTCGACCGTCGTGAAGGCCGCCGAGAAGGGCGTCATGACCTTGTCGAGGCGGTCTTCGACGCCCTCGACGGCCACCGTGTAGCGCACCTGGTCGCGCAGCGGCGACAACGGCCGGAACGTGACCACGCGGTCGCCACCGGTCACCGACAAGGTGCCCGCGATCTGACCGCTGGCGTCGCTGATCACGATGTTCGCCGCGTTGACGGTCGCCAGGTCGAGCGGCTCGCTGAATGTCACGACGAGGTCGGAGTCGAGCGGCACGCCCGTGGCGCCGTTCGCGGGCGCCATCTGCGTGATGGCCGGCGGCGCGGTGTCGAGCGCGATCGTCCCGAGGTCGACCAGGCCGTCGAGCGTGAACGTGCGGCGGGCCAGGCCCGTTCCGATGGGATCGCGCACGGTCAGCGACCACAGGCGCGGCTGCGCCAGCGACACGGTCGCGAACGAGAAGCGCCCATCGGGTCCGGTCTCGGCAAACAGCCGGCTGGCGCCCCGCACGAGTTCCGCGACGACGTTGGGTGCCGGTGACCCGTCGGGGAAGCTGACGGCACCGCTCACGCTGGCGGCAGGCTCGAGCACGATCCGCAGGCCGCTCCGGTTCGCCCCGGGGGTGATCTGGTCGCCAATCGAGCCGCGCAGGCCGGTGACGGGATCCGTGGCGGTGATCGTGAACGTGCGCGCGGCGAGGTTCACGAAGGCAAAGGCCCCTGCCGCATCGGTCGAGGCCTGGCAGTCGCCGTCGCACCCGGTGGCCGGTGACCCGGTGAGCCGCACGTTCACCGGCCGGGTGACCGGCTGGCCATTCGCATCGACCACGACGCCGCTCACCTGGCTCAGCCCGACGAGGGCGACGATGATGTTTGCCGTCTGCCCGTTGTAGGCCAGGTCGACGTAGAACGTGCCGGTGTTGTTGGTGACCTGCGAGGTCGCCGTGACCGCGTAGCGGCCGAGCGTCAGTTCCTCGGCGAGGAATGCGCCCCCGCCATCGGCCGTGAGCCGGCGCGTGCCGGTGGGCCCCGTGACCACGACCTCGCTGTTGCCCGCGGGCGACCCGTTGGCATCGACGATGATGCCGGTGATCCGGCCGGTGGCCGGCCGGGCGATGTTCACGACCATCGGCACATCGACGATCTGCCCCGGACGCACGATGGCACCGCTTGCCGTCGCCGTGTCGGGAACGTTGATCTTCGAGGCGTGCACGGTGAACGCGCCAACGGCCGCGCCCGGGAACGAGAAGCTCCCGTCGATGCCCGTGCTCGTCCGCAACTGCGGCAGCGCGCGACCAGACGGCGCGGCCTGCGACAGCGTGACCTGCCAGTTCTTGAGCGGCAGCAGCGACCCGGCCTCGAGCAGTGTGCCGCGCACGACACCGAGGGCCGCCAGCGACACGTTCAGGGGTACTTCCTGCGCGTTGAAATCGATGCGCGCCTCGCCGAATCCGCGCGATGCGGTGCGAGCGTCGAAGGCCTCGACACGCACGACGCCCAGCGGGATCTCGGCCTCGCGGTAGACACCGTCAGGCCCCGTCACCGCAAACGCCAGCGCGCCGCCGGCGTTCGAGATGACGACTTCGGCATTGGGCACGGGCGTGATGCCATCGGGCTCGAAGATCGTGCCCGTCATCACGCCGGTGGCGTCGAAGAGAAAGACGTCGACCGTCACCAGCGCGCCGTCGCTCGTCACGCGGCCCGCCTTGCGGCCCACGAAACCGTTCCGCAGGTCGGTGACGCGCACCACGAACTCGCCTTCACTGAACGCGTCGCCGCCGCCGAAGCGTGCGACGCCGGTGGCGTCAGCGACCCGCTCGAGCGTCTTTCGCGGGGCGTCGATCTGTTCGATCTCGACCTTGGCGCCCGGGATGGGGACGAGCTGGTCGTTGGCGTCGCGGTTGGCCGCGAACACCCGCACGTGCACGTCGCTGGTGCTGAGCAGGCGCACGGCGAACTCGCCCGTCTCGCCGGCGCGCACGGCGCCCTTGATCGCGGCCACACGCCCAGACGCAGCGTCCTCGGCGGTGATCGTGAACGCGCCGGCATTCACGATCGGCAGGCGGTACCGTCCCTGCTCGTCGGTGACGACGACCTCTTCCTGGATCCCCTGCGGAATCGTCTCGCACTCGGTGTCGCCAAACGCGTTCTCGGCGCAGAACACCTTGAAGGCTTCCGACTTGTACTTCACGACCACGTTGGCGCCGGCTGGAGTCACACCATCGGGCTGGAACACCGTGCCGGTGATCTCGCTGGTCGGCTGCAGGCGCAGGTTGAGGGTCGCGGTCGTGTTCGCGACCATCGTGCCCTCGAACGCGATCGGGTCTGGGCTGAACTGCCCGGCCGCCCGCACGGTGAACCCGCCAGCCCAGACGTTGCTGAAGGCAAACGAGCCATCGAACGAGGTCTCGACGATCCGGTAGTTGTCGACCCGCTGGAACTTCGACCCCACCTTGCCGCCGGCAATCACGAGTTGATCGCCAGAGACGCTCACGTACGCCGGCAGCGGCGTCACACCATCGTCGTCGAACACGGTGCCGACGATCCGGCCCTGGCCGCGGAACGTGATGTCGCCACGGGCCACCTGCCTGAAGTACTGGATGGACACCGGCACGATGTTGCCGTCGCTGAAATTCGACCGGAACGCCGACAGCCGGTACGCGCCCACGTTGATGCCGTCGATGCGGTAGCCGCCGTTGGTGTCGGTCGTCGCCTGGCCGTCGATGCACGCCGCCGGCACGCTCTGCCCCGTCTGCGGATCGACCACCGTGCAGTCGCGCAGCAGGTAGACGGTGATCCCAGGGACGGGCGTGGTGCCGTTCGACTCGCGGACGATGCCCGCCACCGACCCGATCGACGACAGCACGATCGTCGCGTTGTAGGTGTCGCCGGCGCGGATGACGTCGATCACCGTCTCGCCGCGCGTCGCCAGCGCGTCGCTCACCGCGACCAGGGTCCGCCGGCCGACGGGCACGTCGGTCAGCGTGAAGCGCCCCTGCGCATCGGCCGTCTGGATGCTGAGCCCGCCGCCGACGCGCGCGCCGGCCACGACCGCGCCCGATGGATCGAGCACGACGCCGGTCACGGTGCCGAGACCGCCGACGATCAGGATGTTGAGGCTGACCGTGCCACTGGCCTGCAGCCTGACGCTCGCGTCGCCCTGCTCGAGGCCCGACTGGTCGAACGACGTGAGGCGCAGCTCGCCGCTCGGGATGCGGTCGAAGACGAAGGCACCGCCCGCGTCGGTACGCGTCACCGCGATCGCGCACTCTTCGGGCTCGATGCCCCCCGGCGGCGGCGGGCACCGCACGGCCGCCTGCGAGCGGTTGCGGTAATAGGCGTAGACCGGCACGTCGCCCACGGGCGTCGTGCCATCGGCGCGCAGCACGAACCCGCTGATCGTGCCCACCGTGGGCTGGATCGGCGCGGTGTTCACGTCGTAGAGCGTGAAGTCGCGCACGACGACCGCACCGGGCGACGGGATGTTCTCGCTGATGAAGACCTGCGCGGGTGGCGTGACGCTCACCGCCTCGATCAGCACGTTGCCGACGGGCACGCGGTCGAACCGGTACTTGCCGTCGGCGTCGGTCGTCGTCCCGAACTGGCTCTGATCGGTGAGGCTCGTGACCCGCACCACCGTGTTGGGCAGCGGGCGGCCCTGCTCGTCGAACGTGTGGCCCTCGATCGACCCGCGGCCGAGGAAGACCACGTCGACCGTGAGGTGCTGCGCGTCGCGCGCGATGTTGAAGCGCAGCTCGCGGAACTGCTCGGTGTCGGGGTCGAGCGCGACGAGCTTGACGTTCGAGATGTTCGGACGCCACACGTAGTCGAAGCTGTAGCGGCCGTTCTCGTCGGCGGGCTTCGAGCTGACGCCGAACGTGACGAGTTCCTCGTCGCACACGGCCTGGTAGAACAGGCGCACGTTCGCGAACGCCGCGGGCTGCCCCGTCGCGTTGAGGATCTGCCCAGACAACCGTCCGGCCGTCGGAGGCACCGTGACGACGATCGGCCGCGTGTCGGGCGAGGCCATGCGCTGGCCGCGCCGGTCGGCGACGTCACCGCCCGTGAGCGATCGCGAGATGAACGGACCGATCGGATCGCGCAGCGCCAGGAACACGATGCGGCGGCCTGGCTGGAGGGCCACGCCGACCACCTTGTTGCCGTCCACGCCATACTTCGAGATCTCGCCCTGGCCGACCTTGTCCTGCGCCTCGGCCGGCGTGATGTCTTCGCTGAACAGCACGGCGACGACGCGTGCGCCCCTGGCGATGGGCGTGCCTTCGCAGACGAACTGGTCGGCGTCGGCCTGCTGCACGACGCCGATGACCGACGGTGCGGGGTCGGCCACGGCGAGCAGCGTCGGTGCCGGGGCTGGCGCGCCGGTGCCCTGCGTGCCGCCGTCGTAGATCTCGATCGACACGGCGTGCGCATCGCTGGCCTGCGCCTGCACGGCCGGCAGCTGCGACACCAGCACGTCGCCGAAGAACACCTGGCGGAGCGTGCCGTCGATCTGCGGGATCACGAGACCGAGCGAGAAGCGCGCGTCGGGCGAGGCGCCTGGCGCACGGTGCAACTCGATCACGTGGTCACCCGAGGGCGACGAGAGGAGGCCGAGCTGCCCCGTGGCGTCGCCGTTGGGATTCGTGAACGCCAGCAGGTCAGAGAACGGGATCTGCTTCACGACCTTGCCGGCGTCGCCGGGCTGGCCGGTGCGCGTGCCGCTGGCGTCACGCATCACGAGCGTCACCGGCAGCGGACCTGGCGACGTGAGCAGCACGCTGATGTGCCCGGCACGGAACGACGTCGCCGACGCGAGCGCGCCGTGGAACGCCTGCGGGCCCTGCTGGCCGAGGCGGTCGGCGAGCAACGCCCCGATGGTGCGCGCGAACACGTCGCCGCGCACCGACTTGCGCCGCAGGTCGTCGAAGCCGCGAGAGTCGGCCTCGATGAACGGCAGTTCCTGCGCGGTGTTCCGCTCGGCGAGGCGTGCGTAGTTGTTGCCCGCCATGTCGAGCCACAGGTGCAGCGCGCTGTCGGCGAGCGCTTCGCCGAGCGTCACGCGGAAGCCGGCTTCGGCCACTTCGACGGCGCGGTCGTAGACGACCTTGCGCGAGAAGCGCGTGACGTCCTTCGGCAGCGCCGCCGCCGGCGCGGTCGCGACCGCATACGCCTTCCCGAGGAGCCCGAGGGCGGCATCGCGGAGCGACTTCGGCAGCCCGTTCGATTCCTTCGGCAGCACGAGCGAGTCGGGTGACAGCGGCACGCCGAGTTCGCCGACCGCGGTCTTGAGCGCGAACCGGCCCGCCACGCCTTCGTCCGAATCGAGCGTGGCAGCCGTGACGCGCCCCGTCGTGCTGGGCACGAGATCGAAGCTGACCGACTGCGAATCCCCGGGCGCGATGTACTCGATCGACTGCGACGGTTCGCCGACGAGGGTGGCGCCGCTGATGTTGCGGCCAAACAGGTTCACCGACACGAAGTTGGCCGGGCTTTCACCCGTGTTCGTCACCGTGACGTCGAGCGTGTAGGGCTCGCCGGCATTGACGATCTCCGGGTGGGTGAACGTGAGCGTGAACCGCGGGTTGCGCACCAGCACGGCTCCCGCCGCGCGCCCACGGATGGGCACGGGGCCGACCGGCAGTCCGTTGAGCGTGCCCGCCAGTTCCATCTCGATGACGTGCGATCCTTCGCGCCGCCCCTCGACGAGGAACTCGGCATTGCCCGACTCGCCGGGCGCGATGGTCGTGATGTCGTCGCCCGTGCCGAGTTGCCCGTCGGGCCCCGGCTGCGTCACGCCCACCGCACGCGGCGCCTCGCCGTCGGCGGTGTTGGCCATGCGGAGGGGATCGTCGATGCTGCCGACCACGGTGTCGGTCCCCGGCGGCAGGACGATGGTCGCTGTCAGGTCAGACACCACCAGGCGCGAGCCGCCCGGGGCGACGTTGCCCACCATGAGCAGCACGCTGAAGTACTGGTTGAGGAACCCGATGTCACCGGGAATCACGACCACGCCGGGAATCGGCGGCACGACGAAATTCTGGCCCTCGAGTTCGGGCACGCGCAGCGCAAAACCCGTCACGCTCAGGTTCGGGATCGCGGCCTGGATCTTCAGCGTGTCGGGGATGATCGTCGACAGGTCGCGCAGCACCGGCTCGTCGATCATCTCGAGGTCGAACGACGGCGGATTCACGTCGCTGGCGCCGGCGAGCGTCGGGAGCACGACCGGGAAGTCGATCCGGATGTCGTTGCCCGGCGTGATCGCGAACGCCGCGCTGAAGTTGAACGCCTGGAAGTTCGACGCGTCGAAGACGATGCCCTTGGCGCGGATCTCTTCGGCCGTGAGCGGCCGTGCCGTGATCTGCGTGATGAGCAGCTTCTCGATCACCGTGATCGTCGCCGTCTCTGGCGATCCGTACAGCACGACCTCGCCGTTGCTGACCAGCCGGATGTGCTCGACCGTGTGAACGCCCGGCACCGTCAGGGCCGGGATGTTGAGGGGCGTGTTGGGAGCCGCGCGCAGTTCCACGGGATCGGCAAAGCTCGGCCCCCGCAACGTGGCGCGCACCTCGGCGTCTGGCGCGAACGCCGGCAGGTCGCCCGGCGTCGTCGGGGCCTGCAGGAACGTCGAGACGATGGTCGCGATGTCCTTGGGCACCGTCTGCTCGGCCGGCTCGACACGCATGCCGAGACCGTAGAGCCGGATGTCTTCCTTGCCGAGGAAGCGGGCGGGCGTCTGTGCGGCCGCGGTCGCGGCGCAGGCGACGGCCAGCGCGGCAACCGCGAGACGACAACCGAATCGGAGGAATGGGGTTCGGGCCACGGCAGTCATCGGGAGGATGGACGGCTCAACGTGTCGAGCACATCCTGGTGAACCCGCGCCTCGTACCGCTGCGCGAGGGTTGCCCGCTGTTGGGCCAGCCGTTCGTCGATCATGACCGTGCGGACGCGATCGGCGACCGCGTCGAGCGGAGGTGCCTGCGGCACGTCGATCGCCTCGACGCGCACGATGTGGAACCCGAAGGGTGACTTCAGCGGGACGCTGAGGGCGCCCACGGGCAGCGCGAAGACGGCGTCTTCGAAGCTCTTGCTCATGACGCCGCGCTGAATCCAGTTGAGGGCGCCGCCGGTGAGGCGCGTCTGCGTGTCGATCGACGTCGTGCGGGCGATGTCGCCGAACGCCGCTCCCGCCGCGATGGCGGCACGCACCTCGAGGGCCTCGGCTTCGGTCGCGACGAGCACGTGGCTCGCCTTGACGCGCTTCGCGCTGACGAACTCGCTAGGATGCGCCGCGTAGTACGCGCGGATCTCGGCGTCGGTCGGCGCCAGCCTCGCCTGCAGGGCGGCCCGGTAGCGCTGCGCGAGGACGGCCGCCGCGGCCTGCTCCACGTCGAACGCCACGGCCGGATCGCGATCGAACCCGTCGTCGCGCGCTGCCTGGGCGAACAGCCGGTCGTCGACGAGGCCGTCGAGAATCTCACGCTGCCCCTGCGGCGTCAGGGTCCTGAGCGTGGTGGTGTAGTCGCCGCCTCGCATCCCGACGAGGGTGCGCGAGAAGTCCTCGACCGACATGCGCAGGCCACGCATCTGGGCGACGACCCGGGATTGCTGTGCGGCCGCCGCCGTCGAGGCGACGACCAGCAGCGCGAGCGACAGGCTTCGCGTGCGCATCGTCATTCTCCCGGAATCAGCACGCGCGTGCCGGCGGCCGTGCCGGGCGAGGCGTAGATGAACACGCGCCCGGGCACGTAGACGCCGAACGGCGACGGATACCGCACGGTGAACGACACGCGTCCACCCTGCACCGCGACCTGCACACCGTCGCGTCCAGGGTCGGCATCGCCGTCGATCGTGCCGTACGGCGTGGGGTCGGCGCCCAGCGCCGGCACACTCCTGACGGTGAACAGCGTGCCGTCAGCCACGGGCGTGCCGTCGTTGTTCGCGATCGTGCCGCTGGTCACGACGAACACGCGCTCGGAGTCCGGTCCGGGCGAGTCGAGTGTGCCGCCGACGGACGTGAGCGCGAGCGTGCCAGCCGGCATCCGCAGCCCGAGCGTGTAGAGCCCGAGTTCGCGAATCGTGGTGCTGACCGTGTTGGCGGCTGCGTTCCGGGTGCCGCCGACGTGATCCCAGTCGTTGCGATCCTCGTTCCAGCGGTAGATCGCGAGCTGCGACTCGTCGAACCCGGCCACCTCCTCGTCCTTGTAGTCGATGACGAGCGGCGAGTCGGCGGCGAGCCGGCGTCCGCTGGGGCCGAACTGGTGGAACCCGCCGACGCCGTAGTGCGGCACGCCCACCGGCCCGCGCGCGTCGTCGGGGCGCTGCTGGTCGTCGCCGAGCGGGACCGCCGTCGTTTCGTAGCGCCACGAGAAGAGGTTGGCCGGGAACGGCTCGGCCTCGCGGTCGGTGTCGATGACCAGCGTGGCCGTGAAGTTGCTCTGCAGCGTCAACGGGCCGTTGCCGGGCGTCACGTCGGCCTGCACGTCCGAGAACTGCGGCGAGAACGAGCCCACGAGCGCCTGCCATGTGAGGGCCACGCTGTCCCACAGGTCGAGTGCCGGCGCCGGGTAGAGCGAGTCGGCGTACTTCTCGGCGACCCACCCGCGCCCCCCCACGACGACGCCGCGCGGGCGCAGGCGGCCGCCCTTCGCGTCGGCCGTCACGGTCTTAGCGAGCCCCAGCGTGAAAGGCCCGAGCGTGATC
>JAEUQQ010000625.1 GCA_016789685.1 Acidobacteriota bacterium
TCAGTTCGCGCGTGTTCGACGACTGCCTCGCCTCGCCGTTGACGAACCCCTCGACGTCGATCGCCCCGAGGTCGAGTCCCGTGGCGATGGCGGGACCAAGCGGTGCAAAGGTGTCGTAGCCCTTGGCGTGACTGAACTGTACACCCGAGTCCTGCAGCCCGCGCGCCGTCACGTCGTTCACGCACGTGGCGCCGAACACATATCGCAGGGCGTCGGCCTGTGTCACCCGGGTCGCCCGCGCCCCGATGACGATCGCCAGTTCCGACTCATAGTCGACGCGCCCCACGCCGGGCGGCAGCACGATCGGCGCCCCGGGCGCGATCACCGCGCTCGTCGGCTTCAGGAAGACGAGGGGAAACGTGGGCAGCGGCTTGGCCCGCTCCTTGGCGTGGTCGCGGTAGTTGCGCCCGATGCCGATCACCTTGCCCGGCGCGACCGGCGCCAGCAGGGCGCAGGCCCCGAGGTCGATCGCCGCCCCGGGCTGCCACGTCCCGAACAGGTCGCCGTCCACGAGGCGCGCGCCAGCGGCCTCGACCACCACGTGCCGCGCCTGGCCCTCGTGGGCCACGCGCACGAACCGTTGCGTCATCGTGCGGTCTCCTCGACGCGGTTCGACTCGACGCTCACGTTCTGCGGCGTGACCGTATCGACGGCCACGATCGCGTAGACGTAGCGCTGGCCGCGCGTCACCTGTGCGTCGCGGTAGGTCGTTTCCTTGATGGGCGTCGGCGTCAGCGCGGTCAGCGCGCCGCCGCCCGCCAGACCGCGCAGCACGATGTAGCCACCGAGATCGCGCTCGGTGTTGGGCTCCCAGATCAGGTTGACGGCCCCTTCGCTGCCCACGGCGGCCAGGCTGCGCGGCGCCTGCGGCGGGAACGTGTCGACCGGCGTGATGCACACCTCCGGCGACGACGGCCCCTCGACGCGCCCGTTGGGCCGCGCCTCGACCATCCGCAGGACGTAGCAGCGCTCGACGCCGAACGCCATGGCGGGATCCTCGAACGTCAGCACCGACAGCGGCGCGGGGTTCAGCGGCACGAGGGGAATCCCGTCCACCCTGGGCGCCGGAGACACGGGAGTCGTCGCGGGCTCGGGCGCGGCCGCGCCCAGCCCTGCCGCTGGCGCCGTCGTCGTCAGGTAGAGGTTGAACGTGTGCGGCGTTGGCCCCTTGACCAGCGTGCGCGGCATCACCGCCAGGGTCTCGACCGGGGCGGGCACGACGGCGGGGACGGCGTCTGCCGGCGCCGGCGGCACGCTCGCGGCTGCTGGAACGGCGGGCGACGCGACCGCACCGGGGTCAGGCACGACCGGCCCCTGGGGCTGCGTCACTGGCTCGGCCGGAGCGGGCGGAACGACTGGCACCGGCACCGGCTCGAACACGGGCCGGCGTGCCCCGGGCGGCACGACCCACTCGACGACGATGGCTGTCTCGGTGTGCCGCAGCGTCGGCACCTCGGGCGCCGGCGGTGTCTCGTCGAGCGGCACCGACACGCGCGCCGACAACGCCCCGGGACGCCCCTTGGCATCGCGCCCGACGACGACGTACATCCGGCCGAGCGGTTCCACGACCTCGGTGACCAAGGGCAGGGGGAAGTCGTCCCACGGCCTCGGCACCCGCACGACGGGCTTGAGCTTCTTCTTCCCGGTCGGCACGTACTTCGTCAGCACCGCAGGCGTCACGCGTTCGGTGATGGTGACGACTTCGCCCTGAGCCGGGCGCGGGTCGTCGCGCGGCGCCGGCGGTGGCGGCGGCGCCGGCGCGGCGGGGTCGGCCGGCGCGGACGTCTTCGCCTCCCTGGGTGCGGGCGGTGGCGGAGGCTCGATCTCGACCGAGCCCACCAGGCTCGCCTCGCGCAGCAGCGCAGCGGCCGTCAGGCTCTTGCCATCAGGGTCCTGCGCTTCGCCGGTCAGGCCGATGACGTCGACCCGCGACAGGCGGGCCGGCGACTTCCCGTCGCCGTTCTTGTCGGGCACCGTGAACCGGATGTGGACGGTGTCGGCCACCCGCACGACCTGCACGTCTTCTGGCGCGGCCGGGCGAATGACGAGCGGAGCCAGCGGCGGCGCCTTCTTGCCGCATCCGGCAGCGGCCGCCAGGCTGGCCGCGACGACGACAGACGCGATCGGTCGGAGCCGGCGGGTCACAGGACGTAGCGGGAAAGGTCGTCGTTCTTGACGATGGTCGCGAGCATGCGGTCGACGTAGGCGGCATCGATCGTAATCGATTTCTGGTCGAGGTCGGGGGCGTCGAACGAGACGTCGTCGAGCAGGCGTTCCATCATCGTGTGCAGGCGCCGCGCCCCGATGTTCTCGGTGCGTTCGTTGACGATGGCGGCGAGTTCCGCGATCCGCGTGACGGCGTCGCCCGTGAACGTGAGCGTCACGCCCTCGGTCGCCAGCAACGCGGTGTACTGGGTGATCAGCGAACTGCGCGGCTCGGTCAGGATCCTGACGAACTCGTCGCGACCGAGTGCCTCGAGTTCCACGCGGATCGGGAAGCGTCCCTGGAGTTCGGGAATCAGGTCTGACGGCTTCGAGACGTGGAAGGCGCCGGCGGCGACGAACAGCACGTGGTCGGTCTTCACCATCCCGTGCTTGGTGTTGACCGTGGTGCCCTCGACAATGGGCAGCAGGTCGCGCTGCACACCCTCGCGGCTGATGTCGGGCCCGTGTCCGCCCTCGCGCCCGGCGATCTTGTCGATCTCGTCGAGGAAGATGATCCCCGACTGCTCGACGCGGGCCACGGCGGCCTTCGAGACCCCCTCGGCATCCACCAGCTTCGCGGCTTCCTCGGCGGTCAGCGCGTCGAGGGCTTCCGGGACGGGCACCTTGCGCTTGCGGGTCTTGCCCTGGAACATGCCTGGCAGCATGTCGCGGAGGTTCAGCCCGATCTCCTCGACCGACGACCCGCTGACGATCTCGAACGAGGGCGTCGACGTCTCGCGCGTGTCGATCTCGACGATCCGCTGATCGAGGCGGCCATCGCGGAGTTGCTCGCGCAGCCGCTCGCGCGTGCGCGAGGGTTCGGTCGCGTTCGTGTCGGCAGCGGGCGCAAATCCGGCAGGCGGGGTCGGCGGCAGGAGCAGGTCGAGCAGGCGCTCCTCGGCAGCCTCGCGGGCCTTGTCGCGGACGTCGGCGGTGCGTTCCTCGCGTACGAGTTGCACGGCCAGTTCCACCAGGTCGCGCACCATCGACTCGACGTCGCGGCCGACGTAGCCCACCTCGGTGAACTTCGAGGCTTCGACCTTGATGAACGGCGAATGCGTCAGCTTGGCCAGGCGCCGCGCGATCTCGGTCTTGCCGACGCCCGTGGGTCCGATCATGAGGATGTTCTTGGGCGCGACGTCGTCGGCCAGCTCCGCGGGCAGCTTCTGGCGGCGCTGGCGGTTACGGAGCGCGATGGCCACGGCGCGCTTCGCGGCCCGCTGCCCGACAACATGGCGGTCGAGCGCGGCCACGATCTCGCGCGGGGTCATCGACGCGGTCGACGACGCCGACGACTCGGGGAGCAGGATGGCCATGATGCGATCAGAGCTCCTCGACCGTCAGGGTGGCGTTCGTGTAAATACAGATGTCGGCCGCGATGGCCATGGCCTGCTCGGCGATCGCGCGGGCATCGAGGGTCGAGTGGCGCGCCAGCGCCCGGGCCGCGGCGAGAGCATACGGTCCTCCAGACCCGATCGCCACGATGCCGTCGTCAGGTTCGATGAGATCGCCGGTCCCGGAGACGAGGAGCGTGAGGTCCTTGTCCATGACAATG
>JAEUQQ010000700.1 GCA_016789685.1 Acidobacteriota bacterium
GCGCAAGTTCGGCCAGCAGGCCATCGAGCGGATGGCCGGCGAACGTGTGCATCCCGCGTGGACCGTGCCGGGTGGCGTCAACCGGCCGCTGTCGCTCGAGGCACGCGACATCATCCTCTCTGAACTGCCCATCGCGAAGTCGATCGTCCGCCGCACGTTGCGCAACTTCAAGGGCGTCGTCGACGAGTTCCAGGCCGAAATCGAGGCCTTCGGCACCACGCCGACGATGTATGCGGGTCTCGTGGATCGCGAGGGACGGCTGCAGCTCTACGACGGCATCCTGCGCTTCAAGGACGCCGCCGGCCACCTCGTCGACAGCGTGACCGACCCGCTGCGCTACCGCGACGCCATCGGCGAGGCCGCCGTCGCCGACTCGTACCTCAAGGCGCCCTACTACGTGCCGCGCGGGTATCCCGAGGGCATCTACCGCGTCGGGCCACTCGCGCGGCTCAACGTCGCCGACGCCTGCGGCACGCCCGAGGCCGACGTCGAGTTCACCGAGTTCCACCAGCGCTTCGGACGCACGGTGGCCAGCTCGTTCCACTATCACTACGCGCGGCTCGTCGAAGCTCTCTACGCCGTCGAGCGCATGGAGGCACTGCTCACCGACCCGCAGATCCTGGGCACGCACGTCCGCGCCGAGGCCGGCGTGAACGCGCTCGAGGGCGTTGGCATCGCCGAGGCGCCGCGCGGCGTGCTGATCCACCACTACAAGGTCGACGAGCAGGGCGCGATGACCTGGGCCAACCTCATCGTCGCCACCGGCCACAACAACATGGCCATCAACAAGAGCGTCGAGCAGGTCAGCAAGGCCTTCATCGACGGCTCGCGGCTCACCGAGGGCATGCTCAACCGGGTGCAGGCCGTCGTGCGCGCCTACGACCCGTGCCTGAGTTGCTCGACGCACGCCGCGGGCGCGCCGGAACTGCGCGTGCAGGTCGTGGCGCCCGACGGCAGCATCCTCGACGAAGCCGAACGCTGACGCGTCGTCGAGAGACAGGGCCACATCCGTCTTCGCGATCGTGCGCGGCCCGCTCCCCGGGCGGGTCGCGCACCCTCTCCCGTATGTGGGGTCAGCGACTCGTCCTCGCTGCCGAAGACAGATGTGGCCCCTGCGACGGCCCCCGCTTGCGGCTCCGCCCGGCGCGGCGGTATCCTCCCCGCGTCGGCTGAGCACGTTGCCCCCCGGCTCGACTCGCCACCGTGCACGAGCCCCCAGCGCCCCCACCTCCCGGTACCCGCCTGAACGGCTGGAAGGACATCGCCAATCACCTGGGCAAGGGTGTGCGCACCGTCCAGCGCTGGGAAAAGGTCTACGGCCTGCCCATCCACCGCATCGGCCAGGACGGGGGCGACATCGTGTTTGCGTTCGCACCCGAGATCGAACGCTGGCTCGCGGACTTCGAGCGTCAGCGCCTGAGTGGCGCCATCCGCGAGGAGCCCTCGGCCACGATCGACGCGAAGCCGGCCGACGTGACGCCGTTCGAGGCGACGTCGACAACCGGCGACCACGACTCCGCTGACGCCGGTGCGGGGCCGCCCCCCTCGCCGCCCCCGGACATCGCGCCACGAGGCCGCCGCTGGTGGATGCCACTGCTGGCGGCGTGCGCCAGCGTTGCGGTCGTCGCCGCTGGCGGCCTGGCCTGGTCGCGGAGCGCCGCGACACGCGCCAACGAGGCGCAGCCGGCGGCCTGGCGTGTCGAAGCCGACACCCTCGTCATCCTCGACGCGCGCGGACGCGAATGCTGGCGGCGTCCCTTCCCGATCGATCTCGTCGAAGAGCACTACAACGCACCGTCGCCTTCGATCGAGCACCTGCCGATCGCCAGGCAGCCCGTGATCATCGTCGACCTCGAGGGTGACGGCACGCGCGAGGTCGTGTTCGCGGTCATCGCCGAGCCGGCCGAGGGGTCGCCGCTCTACGTGTTCGATCACGATGGCCGCGTCCGTTTCGAGCACCGTCGCGCGCCAACGATGACCTTCGGCGACACGCGCTACGCGCCGCCGTGGTTCCTGCGCGGCGTCACGATTACGACGACGGCGAGCGGCGACAAGTCGATCTGGGCCGTGTTCATCCACCACCTGTGGTTCCCGACCGTGCTCGATCAACTCGCGCCCGACGGCACCCTGAGATCGTCGTACGTCAGCAACGGGTACATCTCGTCAATCGACGCCGGAACGTGGCGTGGAGGCCCCGCCATCTTCGTCGGCGCCACCAGCAACGAGACGCGCGGGGCGAGCCTCGCGATCTTCAGCGGAACCGGCGTGCGCGGCAGCGCGCCCGCCGCGAACGAGGCGTACCGCTGCGTCGACTGCCCGACGGGGGCGCCCGATGCCTTTGTCGTGTTCCCCCGGTCGTGCCTCCGGACCCTGCGCGACGACACGTCGGACGTCACGCGCACGTGGGAAGACGGGACCGGACGTCTCACCGTCATGGTGCAGCAGGGACGCGAGCCGGTTCCCCCATCGACGGCGCAGATCCCGGTTCCCGTGTACTACGAAATCGACCGTGACCTCGGGCGCGCGGGCGTCGAAGTCTCGCGCGAGTTCCGCTTGATGCACGACGCGGTGCGGCAGCAGGGCCGCCTCGACCACGACATCGGCGAGCGCGACCGTGCCCTCATGCTCCCGGTACGTCGCTGGGAGGATGGCCGGCTCGTGCCGCTGGCCCCGGGCGAATTCCGGCGCTGAACGCGCGCCACGCCGATCGCACGACGCGTGCTACCATCCGCCGCATCGATCACAGGCGCTGTCGCTGTCGGCGCAGCGCGAGGGCCCGCACATGTCCCCGAAGCGTTCGCACACCTTCGCGGCGGCAGCTGTCTCGCTGTCGCTGCTGACCACGACCCTGCTCGTGTCGGTCGGCGCGCAGCAACCGCCGCCGGCCGTCACCGTCGATCCCGACGACATCGGCGGCACCGTGTCTGGCCCCGGCGGCCCCGAGGCCGGCGTCTGGGTCATCGCCGAGACGCGCGACCTCCCCGTCCGCTTCATCCGCATCGTCGTCACCGACGACCGCGGGCGGTACCTGGTGCCCGACCTCCCGGTGGCCACCTACGACGTCTGGGTCCGCGGCTACGGCCTGGTCGACGGCCCGAAGGTGAAGGCCGCGCCGGGTCGTGTGGTGGATCTTGCCGCGGTGAAGGCGTCGTCGCCCGCAGCCGCGGCACAGTATTACCCGGCGATCTACTGGTACGCGATGCTGAGGCTGCCCGGCGCACACGAGTTCGGCGGTGCCGGTGCCATCCCTGGCGACGTGACGCAGGCACAGTGGCTCAACGGTATGAAGAGCAACGGCTGCATCGGCTGTCACCAGATCGGACAACGATCGACGCGCACGATCCCCGAGGCGTTCGGAACGTTCGCCTCAGGCGCCGAGGCGTGGACGCGCCGGGTGCAGTCAGGGCAGTCGGGCCAGATGATGCTCGCGCAGTTGAGCGCCCTGGGCCCGCGCTCCCTCGAGCTGTTCGGCGACTGGACCGACCGCATCGCGAAGGGCGCGCTTCCCCACGCCACCCCCCCGCGCCCGCAGGGCGTCGAGCGCAACCTCGTCGTGACCCTGCGCGAGTGGATGAACGAGAAGCAGTACCTGCACGACCTCATCGCGAGCGACCGGCGGCATCCCACCGTGAACGCCTACGGGCCGCTGTTCGGGTCACCGGAGTACAGCTCCGACGTGCTTCCGATCCTCGATCCCGTGAAGAACCTCGCGACGACCTTCAGGGCGCCGGTCCGTGACGCCGGCATGCCGATCAGCCTCGGCCCCGGCCACGCCGCGGCCCTCGATCCCCTTCTGCCATCGGCGTACTGGGGAAGCGAGCGGATCTGGGACACGCGTGTCAACAACCACAACTCGATGTTCGATCGCACCGGGCGGCTGTGGCTCGCGGCTGCGGTGCGGGGGCCGGCGAATCCGGCGTTCTGCACGGCCGGGTCGGATCATCCCTCGGCGAAACTGTTTCCGATGGAGCGCGCCGCGCGGCACCTGGCGGTGCTCGATCCGAAGACCATGACATACACGTTCGTCGACACGTGCTTCGGTACGCACCACCTGCAGTTCGGTTACGACGCGAACGACACGCTGTGGACCAGCGGCGGCGGCCCGGTCGTGGGGTGGCTCGACACGAAGGTGTTCGACGCCACGGGCGATGCGGCGCGGGCCCAGGGGTGGACGGCGCTCGTGCTCGACACCAACGGCAACGGCCGGCGCGACGCTTACGTGGAACCCGGACAGGCTGTCGATCCTGCCAGGGACATGCGCGTGAATGCCGGGTTCTACGCGGTGATGCCCAGCCCGGTGGATGGTTCGGTCTGGGGCTCCTTCCGTGGCAACACCGTCAGCGGCGTCGTGCGACTCACGCCGGGCGCAAACCCGCCGGCCA
>JAEUQQ010000722.1 GCA_016789685.1 Acidobacteriota bacterium
ACCGGGCTCGGCCTGTCGATGGTCCACGGCATCGTTGCGCAGAGCGGCGGGCGCATCGACGTCGAGACCACGCCTGACGTCGGCACGGCCATCCACATCTACCTACCGAAGATCACGCAGGCCGAGCCGCCAGATGCCAGCCCGTCACTCGACCGCGATGCGCTCGGCGGACACGAGACGATCCTGGTGGTCGAGGATCAGGCCGAAGTCCGCAACTACGCCGCCACGGCCCTCCGCGCGTACGGCTACTCCGTCGTCGCAGCCGAGAACGCCGGGCAGGCGCTGCTGATCGACGAACGTGAGCACGTGACGTTCGACCTGGTCCTCACCGACGTCGTGATGCCGCACATGAGCGGCCGTGAACTCGCCGAGCGGCTCGAATCGCGATCGCCTGGGCTCCGAGTGCTCTTCATGTCGGGCTACACCGACGACGTCGTCGTGCACCACGGCGTGCAGGAGGCGCGCGTCGGCTTCATCCAGAAGCCGTTCAGCCCGCAGCAGCTGGCGCTGGCCGTCCGCGGCGCACTGCGCAGGCCGCCACGGGGTGGCGCGCCGGCCTGACAGTTCGAGACGCGCGACGAGTACTTCGAGGCGCCTGTGGTTGAATGGGGCGTGCCGCCCCGCCCCTCGTCGAGCATCCTCGCACGCCGCCTCGCGGCACATCGGCTCGTCCCACGTGTCGCCGTCGATCCCGCCGACATCGTGTCGCACCTGTGCGCCGTCCAGTCGCAGGAATACGCGCTCGCCCTGTGGGCCATCGGCCAGCGTGCGCAGGCGACGAGCGCCGCCTATGTCGAACGGGCCGCAGACGAGGGGCGCATCCTCCGGACGCACATCCTCAGGCCCACCTGGCACTTCGTCGCGCCCGCCGACATCCGCTGGATGCTGGCGCTCACGAGCCCGCGCGTGCACCAGGGCAACGCCACGCGTTATCACCAGCTCGGTCTCGACGCGGCCACACGGCAGAAGGCGCGGCGGTTGATCACCAGGGCGCTCGAGCGCACGACGGCACTGACGCGCACCGAACTGGCCGCGGCGCTGGCGCGGGGCGGGATTCCGGCCTCGGGACAACGCCTCGCCTACCTCGTCATGCACGAGGAACTCGACGGCATACTCTGCAGCGGGCCGCGGCGGGGGAGTCAGTCGACCTACGCGCTGCTCGCGCGGCGTGCGCCATCGGGACGCGCACTTCCACGTGACGAGGCGCTCCCGACGTTGCTGCGCCGCTACCTCGCTGGGCACGCGCCAGCGACCGTACACGACTTTGCGTGGTGGTCAGGGCTCACGATCGCCGACGCGCGCCTCGCGGCCGCTGCCCTCGGATCAGAAGTCGAATGGGTCGATGCCGAGGCCGGCGCCCACGTGCCCGAGCGCTACATGGCACTCGCAGCGGCGACCGGGCCTGCGCAGCCATCGCCCACGCCGCGCGCCTGGCTGCTCCCTGCCTACGATGAATACCTCGTCGCGTATCGCCATCGACGGCTCGTTGCCGGAGACATCCCGCCCATGCAGGCGCTCGACAGCAGCGTCGTCATCGGTGGCGTCCGCGTCGGTACGTGGAAGCGTACGACCGGCACGGCATCGCTCGACGTTCGCCTGGCGCGCCCCCTGCCGGCATCGGTCCAGCGCCTGATCGAACGTGCAGCCCGCGAGTACGCAGCCTTCGCCGGACTCGACCTCACAGTGTCGGTGCAGGTGCCGCGGCCGGGCGCTCGCCCGCGGCCATCGCCTGCTGGCGCCGCCCGAGCCACCAGGCGTTGACGAGCCACACCATCGAGATCGGCACGGCCACCCAGGCAATGCCCGAGGCACCGAGGCCGATGGCGCCCAGCCATCCGCGCGACCACGCACCCACCTGGTCGCCCAGGCGGTAGACCACGGTGTCGATGAAGTTCTTGGTCTTGTACTTGTCCTCGCGTGACACGGCCGTGAAGAGCACCTCGCGTGTCGGGCGCGCGAACGCGAAGTTGCCGGCCCGGCGCAGCACGATGAAGCCGACGGCAATCCCCACCGCGGGCCACGACCCCAGCAGGGCGAACCCGAGCACCGTCACCAGCGGGACGATCGACAGCGTCAGCGCAACGCCGAGCGCCTTCATGACACGCCCGGTCACGAACAGCTGCGCGCCGATGGTCAGCACGTTCGTCAGCAGATCGACGCGCGCGAAGAACGCCGTGCGCGCCGCGCGGTTCGCAAAGGTCTTGTCGACGATGTCGGCCTGCTGGAAGTAGAGGAAGGTCGACAGCAGCGAGTACAGCAGCATGTAGAGGCAGATGTTCAGGAGGTACGGCGACCGCAGCGCGTTCGTGAGTCCCGCGAGGATGCCGCCGCCGATCAGTTGCTCGCTCTCGACCTTGGCGGCCTTGTGCATGGCCGCCGACTTCGCCGCCAGCCGCCGCGAGCAGACTACCGCCACCTCGAGCAGCAGCGTCGACACCAGCAACAGCGCCGGAACGCCGTACGATTCGACCGCCGACGCCGTGAGCCCCGACCCGAGAATGCTGCCCACGGTCGCGGCGCCTGCGACGAAGCCGAAGAGCCGGCGAGCCTGGTCGCTCGTGAACACGTCGACCATGAACGCCCAGAACACCGACACCACGAAAAGATTGAAGACCGACGTCCAGATGAAG
>JAEUQQ010000728.1 GCA_016789685.1 Acidobacteriota bacterium
AGGCCGGCAAGCGCGTGCAGGCGCTCGGCGGCGCCAAGAACCACCTGATCGTGCTCCCCGATGCCGATCTCGAGCTGGCCGCCGACGCGGCCGTGAGCGCGGCGTTCGGCTCGGCCGGGCAGCGGTGCATGGCGATTTCGGCCCTGGTCACGGTCGGCGACGTGGCCGAGCGCCTGCTGCCGCTCATCCAGGAGCGCATGCACAAGCTCAAGGTCGCGCCAGGCATGGAACCGGGCGCCGACATGGGCCCGCTGGTCACCAGGGAGCATCACGCGCGCGTCAGGGGCTACGTCGACAAGGGCGAAGCCGAGGGCGCGACGCTCGTCGAAGACGGCCGCACCCTCGAAGTCGCCGGGGGCGACAACGGCTACTTCATCGGGCCGACGATGTTCGACCGCGTCACGCCGTCGATGACGATCTACCAGGACGAGGTCTTCGGGCCCGTGCTCGCGGTCGTCAGGACCGGGACCTACGAAGAGGCGCTCACGCTGGTCAACGAGAACCGCTACGCCAACGGCGTGGCGATCTTCACGAATGACGGCGGCGCCGCGCGACGCTTCCAGCACGAGGTGCAGGTCGGCATGGTCGGGATCAACGTGCCGATTCCCGTGCCGATGGCGTACTACTCGTTTGGCGGGTGGAAGCAGTCGCTGTTCGGCGACTCGCACGTGCATGGCCGCGAGGGCGTGCACTTCTACACGCGGGGCAAGGTCATCACGTCGCGCTGGCCGGATCCGAAGCACCGCGGCGTCAACCTCGGCTTCCCCCAGATGCGGTAGGGGCGCATCATGATGCGCCCCCGGGTGCCGGGTGCCGCGCCCTGTCGTGTCGTCGTGTTTCCGGCGTAGGGGCGCATCATGATGCGCCCCCTGCGCCACCGTGTCCCGATGCCGGGGCGTGCGTCGCAGTGTCCCGATGCCGGGGCGCATCCTGATGCGCCCCTACGAGGTGCCATGTCTCTCCGATTGCCGTTTGCCGTTGCCTTGTCACTTGCCGTCGTGCCGGCAGCCCTAGCCCAGGAGGGTGCGACCGACATCGGCGAGCGCCTGCTGAAGGACGGCGCCGTCCAGGCCGCCCTCGCCCATGCGAAGGCCAACGAGGCGCAACTGCTCGACGATCAGGTCCGCATCTGCGAAGTCGAGGCCCCGCCATTCAAGGAAGAAAAGCGCGCGGCCCTCTACAAGCAGATGTTCGAGCAGCTCGGACTCAAGAACGTCCGCATCGATCGCATCGGAAACGTGCTCGGCGAGCGGCCCGGCCTCGCGCCGCGCCCGCACCTCGTGATGGCGGCACACCTCGACACCGTGTTCCCCGAGGGCACCGACGTCAAGGCCCGCCGCGAGGGGACCATCATCCACGGCCCGGGCATCGGCGACGACTGCCGCGGCCTCGCGGTGGTCGTGGGCATCGTGCGCGCGCTCGACGCCGCCAGGGTGGTGACGCAGGGGTCAATCACCTTTGTCGGCAATGTCGGCGAAGAAGGCCTTGGTGACCTGCGCGGCGTCAAGCACCTGTTCAACGAGGAACTGAAGGGGAAGATCGATCGGTTCGTGTCGATCGACGGCAACGCACTCGGCATCACGAACGTCGGTGTCGGTTCGAAGCGGTACCGGGTCACCTACACTGGACCTGGCGGTCACAGCTTCGGGGCGTTTGGCCGCGCCAATCCCGTTCACGCGCTCGGGCGCGCCATCGCCAAGGTCTCGGATTTCGACGTGCCCCGTCAGCCCAAGACAACGTTCAACGTCGGACGCGTGGGCGGCGGCACGTCGGTCAACGCCATCGCGTTCGAATCGTGGATGGAAGTCGACATGCGGTCGTCAGACAAGGCCGCGCTGGCATCGGTCGACGCCAGCTTCGCCAAGGCCGTGGATGACGCGCTGATCGAGGAGAACGCGCGGTGGAACGACACCGGCAAGATTGCCGTCGAACGCAAGCTCGTCGGCGATCGTCCGGCCGGACTCACCCCGCCCGACAGCCCCATCGTCGTCGCCGCCTCGTCGGTGACGCGGGTGCTCGGCAATACCGTCAGGCTCGGCGAGGGCTCGACCGACTCGAACGTGCCCATGTTCCTGGGCATCCCGGCCGTCACGATTGGCGGGGGCGGCGCCAGTGCTGGCAGCGGCGCGCACTCGGCCGACGAAGCGTTCGACTCCACCGACTCCTGGAAGGGCACGCAGCGCGCCATCCTGTTGACCATCGCCCTGACACAGAAGTAGCGTCACCGCGTGAACACCGCGGTACGTTCGGTCATCCTCAGCGGGTGCAGCGCCGGGTTCGGCGCGTTTGGCCTGCTCTCGGCCATGGGCATCGTGGCGAGCCCGCGCGGCAGCGTGCGGGTCGCCTTCCTCCCGTCCCTCATGACGCTGGGCGTCTGCGTGGTGGGGGGCGCCCTGATCGTGCTCGGCCTGTCGGTGCTGCTGGCGCGGCTGTCGGGGGCGTCGCGCGATCCGGGTACGCCCCTCGTGCCCGAGGCGATCGCCGACGCGTGGCTGCCGCTGCACGCCTCATGGATCCTCCTGCTGCCGTACCTGCCGTGGCTGCCCAATGCCGTCCCGGTGCTGCGTGTGGCCGGCGCGATGGCCAAGTACGCAATCGCCGGCCTGATCCTGCTGCAGGTGGTCGTTGCGCTCGGATCGGCGCTTCGCCGTACGTCCGCGCGCGACGCCGCAGGCCGCGCGGCTCCAGCCGGATCGCGACGCATGCGTGGAGCCGTCGTTGTCTTCACAGCCTCGCTGGTCGCATCATCACTGGCGGCCGCGCGACTCACGAACACCGCGCTGTTTCCGTCGGGCGACGAACCGCACTACCTCGTCATCGCGCAGAGCCTGTGGCGTGACGCCGACCTGAAGATCGAGGACAACCATCGACGGGGCGACTACCTCGAGTACTTCCCCCGCGACCTCGCCCCACACTACGTCACGCGCGGGAAGGACCAGCAGATCTACTCGATCCACCCCATTGGCGTGAGCGTGCTGATGGCACCGGTGTACGCAATCGGCGGCTACCTCGCCACCGTGGCGGTGCAGATGCTGATGGCGGCCTTTGCGATCGCGCTCGCCTGGTGGTGGGCCGCCAGGCGCAGCGGGGCGTCGGGAGCCGCCACATGGGCGTGGGCCTCGATCGCGCTCGGCACGCCGTGGCTGATCAATGCCTTCACCATCTACCCCGAGATTGGCGGCGCGCTGTTCGGCATGGCCGCGTTCTATGCCGCGACGACGTGGGAACGCCGCGCGACGTCGCTGGTGCCGTGGCTCGTCGCGGGGCTGTGTGTCGCCGCGCTGCCGTGGTTCTCGACCAAGTACGCGCCCATGTCAGCGATGCTCGTGCTCGTGGTGCTCGCGCGGGCGTGGCGCGATGACGAATCGAGCGTGGCGTCGCCGGTCGCGGCGTCGCTGGCCGTGCTCGTACCGTATTCCTTCAGCCTCGCCGGCTGGTTCGCCTTCTTCCACGCCATCTGGGGGACGTTCTCGCCATCGGCGCCATATGGCACCGACAACCAGACGAACCCCCTGTTCCTGCGATCGGGCGGTCCCGGCCTGCTGTTCGACCAGGAATACGGCCTGCTCGCGTTCACGCCGGCGGCTGTACTCGCAGCGACCGGCGCGTTTGCGATGTGGCGGCGGGGCGGGGCGCTGCGGCGGCAGATCCTCGAGATTGCCGTCGTGGCCGGGGCGCTGTTCGGCACGGTCGGCGCCTTCAGGATCTGGTGGGGCGGCTCGGCCGGGCCCGGACGCCCGATCATTGCGGCGCTGGCCCTGCTCCTGCTGCCGATCGCCGTCGCCATGGCGCAGGCACGCACCGCGTTCCAGCGCGCCGGGCACCGATTGCTTGTCCTCGTCGGCGTCGCGCTCGCCGCAACGATCGTGATCGCCCAGCGCGGGCTGCTGCTCGCCGCCGGACGTGATGGCACGTCGGGCCTGCTGCAGTGGTGGTCGCCGTCGTGGCACCTCACCGAGATGGCGCCGAGCCTGATCGCGCACAAACCCCTCGAGGCGAGCGTCTTCATCGCGATCTGGCTCGCCGCGGCGTTCGCGGTGGGCGCATGGCTGGCGCGCCGTGGCGCCGCCGCCGGCCGCGGCCGGGCGGCACTTGCCGCCACCGGCGCGATGTTCGTGGCCGTTGTCGGCATCACCATCGTCGTCGAGAACTCCCTGGCGTCTGCACAGCAGGGTGCGGTCGTCGCCGAAGAACGGTCGCGGTCGATCCTGCTCGACCGCTACGACGCGACGAGGCGGCCGGTCGCCGTGCTCTATGCGCCCTTCTCGCACCTGCGCCCGGCCGAGGTGCTGCCGTGGCTCGTGCTCGGATCGCGCGGTGAGCTTCCGGCGACCGGCATCAGCGTGCCGATTGCGCTCAACGCACGCGTCTCGCTGCCCGCCGGCCGCTATCGGGCCCGTGCCCACGCGTTGACGAACCTGGCCGCGCCCGTCGAGGGCACGCTTGGCGTCCAGGTCGGCCGCATGTCCGATCCCATTACGTCAGACACCGTGACGCTCGCTGCCGGGCAGACGTGGACGCGGGAGTTCACGATCGACATCGACTGCAACTTCGTGGGAATCCGCGCCACGCGCGAGATGTCGCGAGCCTTGCGCGAGGTCTGGTTCGATCCCCTCTCGGTCGTGGATGCCCACGCGCGTGCGAAGGTTCCTGAGGTGCTCGCCGTGCGCAGCCTCGGCAGTGTGCGCGTGTACTTCCACGACGAGCACGCGTGGCCGGAACCGGCAGGGTTCTGGACGCGCGGCCGCGACGAAGCCGAGTTCACCCTGGTGGCGACATCGCCCACACGCGCGACGCTGCGCCTGACGACGGGCCCCATCGCCAACCACGTGTCGCTCGACATCGGCGGCAAGCGGGTGGAACTGGACGTGGCTGCGAACTCGCACCACGAAGTCCCCGTAGAGGTATCGTCACAGCCCCTTCGCCTGCGCGTCCGGACGCGAGACGGATTCGTGCCCATCGAGCGCGATCCCTCGGCACGCGACCGCCGCCGGCTCGGCGCGTGGTTCGAACTGGTGCCGTAAGGGACGCTGCGCGAGGACCCAATGACGAAGACCGACGCCGCTGCCGCCCTGCGCCGCGCCGAACGACATCTGCGCACCCGCGACACCCGACTGGCCGGAGTGATCGCCAGGATCGGACGCTGCCAGCTCGAGCCGCACCGACGTTACTTTGCCGCTCTGCTGCGGTCGATCGTCAGCCAGCAGCTCTCGGGCAAGGCGGCCGACACGATCTTCGCGCGGTTCCTCGGCCTCTATGCACCCGGCGGCGTGGCCGGTGGCGCGCGTCGTCATCGCTCGAGGACGCGCTGCCCCACCCCCGCCGAGATCCTCGCCACTCCAGACGCGCAGTTGCGGGCGATCGGGCTCTCAGGTGGCAAGACCGCATACATCAAGGACCTGGCCCAGCGCGTCGAAGATGGACGCCTGGCGCTGCACCGCGTGTCACGCCTCGACGACGCGGAGCTGACGGCCGAACTGGTGGCGGTCAAGGGCGTGGGCGAGTGGACGGCCCACATGTTCATGATCTTCTCGCTGTGCCGGCTCGACATCCTGCCGACGGGCGACCTGGGCGTGCGGAAAGGGATGCAGCGCCTCTACGGGCTGCCCGAGTTGCCATCGCCCGACGAGATGCGGGCCCTGGCCGACCGGCAGGGATGGGCTCCCTACCGGTCTGTGGCCAGTTGGTACATGTGGCAGGTGATCGACCAGCTCTGAACGCTGGTTCCGGCACGGCATCGCGGCCGCCCCGCACGGCCGGGTCAGGCGGTGCGGGGGCCGCCATGCATGCGGCCCGGGCCTGCCTAATAGACGCGCCAGTACTCGGTATCGCGGCCGCCGCGCTCGTCACGCAACCTGATGCCATCGCCGGTGCGCGACACGCGGAACGAACGATCACCAAGATAGAGGCGGCCGCCGTCGAAGCGACCGGTCGTCTGCACGCGGTGTCCGGAATCGCGCAGCAGTTCGGCCGCGCCGTTCCGCGTGATCGTGAGTTCCCACTCGGTGCCCTCGTAGTCGTCCCACCCGCGGAACGTGCCGACCATCCACGACGGCACGTCGCGGTCGCGGTCGCCGTGATCCTTGTTGGCCAGGATCGACCCCAGGATCAGGCCGCCGACAATGGCGCCCGCCACGGCGGCTTCGCCGCCACTGATGCCCCCCTTGCCCGCACGGAACTCGGCGCCGCACCCCTGGTCGACCCAGATGCCGCGACGGTCATAGCCCCACGTCTGCCAGAGGATGCAGGCGCGGCGCGAGTACTGCCGCATGAGCATCACGCGGTTGTCGGTATCGGCACGACAGTAGTTGTAACGGTAATTGCGGCTCTCGCACCGGACGATGCGTTCGTCGGCCGACGCAGGCAGGGCCGGAACCAGCAGCGAGGCCACGAGCACGGCAGATGTGACGCGGCGAATGGTGGCAAACATGCGAATGTGCTCCTTCGAATGGGACTCGACCCAGTGAAGATACTACGATTTGGATGACGCGCCGCCTGGGCGCAAGGGGCCGACGCTCACCCGGCGTCGTCGTGGCCCCGCCACTGCGACGGATCGCGTTCTCACGGTGGGTTCACGACAGAGGGCGCAGTCTAGCAGGACACACGGACGCGCCGGAAGGCGGCAGACCGAGGAGGTTTGTGATGCGAAGCGTGGTCATCGGCGCACTGTGCGTCTCGTTCATCGTCGTTGCAGCCCCGAGGCGAGCCGCCGCGGCCGAGGAGTGCACGGCCGACCCGTCGACCGTCACACCGTTCGAGGTCTCGTTTGCAGGAGGCGCCACCGTTGGCGGCGATGGCGCTCTGAGCCAGCGGCCGTGGCAGCACGCCTTCGAGGCCGACGCGCCCGAGGCCGTCCCCGGCGCGACCCCTGCGTTGGCGAGCGGCGTCGTGGCCATGACGCAGGAGGCCCCTGCTCCCCGTCCCAGGGCCGTCCAGATGGGCAGGGGCTACGAGCTGCGGCTCAAGGTGCACCGCCTCGCCAGTTGGGCGACGGTCCCGCTGTTCGTCGCCCAGTACGTCGTCGGCCAGAAACTGTACGATGGCGATTCCACGGGCGAGGGTGCCGAGGATGCGCACGGCATGCTCGCCACGGGCACCACGGTGCTGTTCGGCGTCAACACGGCCACGGGACTGTGGAACCTCTGGGACATGCGCAAGAAGCCCGAGGGTCGCACCCGGCGGATCATCCACACCGTCCTGATGCTGGGCGCCGATGCAGGCTTCGTGGCCACCGGCATGATGGCACCCGACGATGATGAAGGCGGCGGCAACCGCTCGGGGCACCGGAACGTGGCGATTGCGTCGATGAGCGTGGCGACCGCGTCGTATCTCTACATGCTGTTCACGCGCTGAGGCGGTCTCGATGTCACGCTCGCATGACGACTGCACCGGGTGCCCGATCGCGTCACGGCGCCGCTTCCTCGCCGTGGCCGGCGGCACCCTGGGCGCGCTGTTCGCGCAGGCCACCGCGATCGACGCGCGCGCGGGCTCGACGGCCGACGAGAAGCGCTACGCGATCCCGGGCGGCGACGGCGTGTCGATCGACCGCGCCGCCGAGGTGATCCTCGTCCGGTTCCATGGGCAGGTGTTCGCCTTCAACCTCGCGTGCCCGCACGAGAACTACGCGCTGCGGTGGCGCGACAAGGACCTGCGCTTCCAGTGCCCCGAACACGAGTCGCGCTACCAGCCCGACGGGACGTTCGTCGATGGCCGTGCCACGCGGCACATGGATCGGTTTGCGATCAGGCGCGAAGGCACCGAGGTCGTCGTCGATCTCAACATGCTCTATCGATCAGACAAGCAGTCGAGCGAGTGGGCCGCAGCCGTCGTGCGGCTCTGAGACGGGGGTATCCATGCTGATTCCAGACGCGCTGGCCGGCGCCATCCAGGCCTGGGCCGACTTCAAGGCCGATCACCGGGTTGTCTCGCGCGGCCTGGGCGCACTCCACCTCTCAGGCATCCTCCTGGGCGGCGGAACGGCCATCGTCATCGACCGCGCCGTGCGCCGGGCCGCATCGGGGGCCGACGCCCTGCGCACCCACGTGCTCGACGAAGTGGCCCTCGCCCACCGCGTCGTCATCCCGGCCCTGGTGCTGGTGTTCGTCACCGGGGCCCTCTGGACCCTCAGCGAACTCGAGGAGTTCCTGGCCTCGCCCGTCTACTGGCTCAAGATGGGACTGATCGCGCTGCTGCTCATCAACGGCGTGGTGATGATGCGCGCCGAGCGCGCGGCGCGCGACGGAGCCTCGAACGACGCCTGGGCGCGGCTGCGCACGACCGGCACGATCAGTCTCGTGCTCTGGTTCGCCGTCCTGATCGCCGGCAAGTTCCTCTGAGCCCATCCGGCCGCGTACAATGCCGGCGTCATGGACAACCTGGCGCACAGCCTCTTCGGGGCGGTGCTCGCCGAAACGGGACTGAAGCGGCTCACGCCCCTGGCCACCGCGACGCTCGTCGTGGGTGCCAACCTGCCTGACGTGGACGCGTTCGTCACGCTGGCGGGCGAGGATGCCGCGATGTTCTGGCGGCGCGGCATCACCCACGGCGTGCTCGCCCTCGCGCTCTGGCCGCTCGTGCTGATGTTGACGATGCTCGGGATCGACCGCGTGCGGCGCGCCCGCGATCCCGGCGCCACGCCGGCTTCGCCAGGCTGGCTGTTCGTGCTGTCAGCCATCGGCATCTGGTCACACACGTCGCTCGACTGGCTCAACTCGTACGGCGTGCGCTGGCTGCTGCCGTTCGACGGACGGTGGTTCTACGGCGACGCACTGTTCATCGTCGACCCGTGGTTCTGGCTGCTGACGGCCGCGGCCGTGGTGTTGGCCCGCACGTCGAGGCAGGTCGGCAAGGTCGGCTGGACGATCGCGGCCCTCGCCACGACGGGCGTGATCGTCGGCACCCCCTTCGTGCCGCTGGCCGGGCGCCTGCTCTGGCTGGCCGGCGTGACGGCCATCGCCATCGCCCGCACGCGGGCGCCGCGCCCCGACGCGATCGAGCGCGTCGGGCGCGTGTGTTTCGCGCTGCTGGTCGCCTACCTTGGCCTGATGGTCGCCGGGCCGTGGCGCGCGCGGTCGCTGGCGGCCGAGTGGCTTTCTGGGCACCGCATCGCCTTCACCGAACTCGTGGCGAATCCACTGGCGGCCGACTCACTGACACGCGAAGTCATCGTCGTGGACGCGGATCGCTACCGCTTCCTGCGCGTGCCCCTGTTCGGCGGCACTATCGGCGTCTCGGCCCCCGAGGTCGCCCGTGGCGACGAGGCCACGCGCGTCATCGCGGCCGCGCTGGCGACGCCCGCGCACCGCGGCCTGGGGAACTGGCTGCGCCTGCCGGCGTATGAGGTGTACCGGGACGGCGCCGGATGGCGCGTCGTCGTACGCGACATGCGGTACGCGCGACTGGGCGGTCGAGGCCCGGGCAGCGCCGACATCCGGGTGTCGGACGCCGAGGTCGCCGCGGCGCCGGCGGTACTGCCCCGGAGCGGCGCGTGGAGGCCCTGACCGCGCGTCGCGCGGGCAGTCAACGAACGGGTAGAATGGCGATTCCGCACGGCACACCGTGCCCAGGCACCAGGAGCAGGCGCACATGAGCATCTTCGAGTTCATCAAGGGTGAGTTGCTCGAGGTCATCGAGTGGACGGACGACTCGCGCGACACGCTGTCGTATCGCTTCCCGGACGATGACAAGGCGATCAAGAACGGCGCGCAGCT
>JAEUQQ010000729.1 GCA_016789685.1 Acidobacteriota bacterium
GCCGGGCTCGACGAGCATTCGACGTTCCGCGTCCTCGCGGCCTCGGTGCACGGGGCCGCGGCCCTGGCCATCTGCGAGCGACTCGGCCCGGGCGAATCGGGCGAGGCCCTCGCGCACGACGCGCTGTCGATTGCGCTGCGCGGGCTCGCCACCGGCCACCCGCTCACGTTCCGCGCCTGCGTGCCGCCCGAATGCGCGTTCGCCGGCACGCCCGATGTCGCCGACGCCGACACGACCGACACGCCGACTAACACCTGACCCATGCAACCCCTCATCGTTCCCATCCCGTCGCTCATCGTGCCCGAAGGCCAGGAGCCGTCCATGTCACGCCACCGCCCGTCCCCCGTCACCCAGACGCTGCTGCTCGCGATCGTCGCCGCCACCCTCGCGAGCGCGTGCAGCCCGGCCGCGGGCACGGCCGCCGACACGCCTCCGCCCGCCGTGGTGATTCCCGTCGAGACCGCCAGGGTGGTCAGCGAGGCGGTCACCCGCGCGGTGCGCGTCACGGGCTCGCTGCTCGCCGACGAGCAGGCCGAGGTGTCGGCCGAGGTCAACGGCCGCGTCGTCAGCACGCCGGTGGAACTCGGCACGCGCGTCGCGGCGGGTGCCCCGCTCGTCATCATCTCGCGCGAGCAGGCCTCGGCGCAGATGGCCGAGGCCCAGGCCAACGCCGCGCAGTCTGCAGCGGCCCTCGGCATCGTCCGCGGCTCGACCTTCGACCCCGAGCGGGTGCCCGACGTCGCCAACGCGAAAGCCGAGTGGTGGCTCGCCGACGCCGACTACACGCGCATCAAGTCGCTCCTCGACCAGAAGGTCGTCTCCCAGGCCGAGTACGACCAGCGCCGCACGCGGGTCGAGGCGGCACGCCAGCAATACGAGGCGTCGCGCAATGCCGCGCAGCAGCGCTTCCAGGCCCTCGCCGGGGCCAACGCACGGATCGCGCTCGCCCAGAAGGCGCTCAACGACACGACCGTGCGCGCCCCGTTTGCCGGCATCGTCGCCGAACGGCGCGTCAGCGTGGGCGATTTCGTGACGACCGGCACCCGCGTCGTGACCGTCGTGCGGTCACACCCCCTGCGCCTGGCGCTGACCGTGCCCGAGCAACTGGTCTCGAAGATCTCGACCGGCCAGCCGGTGCGTGTCACGGTCGATGCCTACCCGGGTCGCACCTTCACCGGCACGGTCAAGTACATC
Organism: Acidobacteriota bacterium; assembly: GCA_016789685.1. Taxonomy (GTDB): domain Bacteria; phylum Acidobacteriota; class Vicinamibacteria; order Vicinamibacterales; family JAFNAJ01; genus JAEUQQ01. The sequence continues at coordinate 1,195 of JAEUQQ010000729.1, forward strand.
GCGCCGTCGTTGCGCAGCGAGCAGCGCTCCCTGACCGTCGAGGCCATCGTGCCCAATCCCGACAACGAGCTCAAGCCGGGATTCTTCGCCTCGGCCGAGGTGTCGCAGCCAACGCGCGAGAACGTGCTGCTCGTGCCGCAGGCGGCCGTCCGCACGACCGCCGGGACGCGGCGCGTCTTCGTGGTCACGGGCGATCGTGTCGAGGAGCGCATCGTGCGCATCGGACAGGCCGTTGGCGACCGTGTCGAAATCGTCGACGGCGTGGCCGGCGGCGACGTCGTCGCCATCTCAACCGACGCCCGCCTGACCGACGGCGCCCGCGTCACGACAGGAGCGGCACCGGCCCCAGCCGCCCGCTGAGCCCGCAGCCTCTCACCGCGTCCGGTCGTCTCGTCCTTCCTGGAGTCTCGTCATGCAGTGGCTCGCCAGCCTCTCGGTCAAGCGTCCCGTGTTCGCGTCGGTGCTCATCCTGACGCTCACGGTCAT
>JAEUQQ010000732.1 GCA_016789685.1 Acidobacteriota bacterium
CGCGAAGCCAAGGACGAGGTCACGGTCGCCGTCGACGCCGTCAAGGACGTTGAGAAGAAGCTCGGACCGCTCGCCCACCTGCAGGAGCTGAGCAAGAACACCGAGGAGCGGCTCACGGCCCTCAACACCCTTGCCGAACACGTCGGCCAGAAGGTGAAGCTGCTCGAGGCGCAGAAGCACACCGTCGAGCACGCCGTTGTCGAGGCCAATCGCCTCAACGAGATGGTCTGGGCGATGGACGCCCAGATCAACCGCCTGAACGACGGCAACAAGCAGATGCAGCGTACGCAGGAGATGATCGACCGCATCGAGAAGCTGTCGCGCGACGTGCATGGCTCGCTCGAGGGTGCGACGCGTGCCAAGGATGCGTTTGCCCAGGACATCGCGCGGCTCGACCGCGATCGCGGGTCACTGACCGAGTTCATCACGCGCTACACCGAGCAGCTCATGCTGCAGCGCCGCGACTTCGACGCGCACGAACAGCGCCTCGTCTCGGTCAAGGGCGCCGTCGACGAACTCGATCGCGGCCTCGACGCCATCACGCAGAAAGAGAAGACCCTGTCGGGCATCAACGCCCGGATGGATGCCCTGGCCAAGCAGTGCGCCGATCTGATCAACAGCAGCGACGAGCTCGCCCGCAAGCAGAACGGCCTCGAATCCCTGGCCGATCGCCTGTCACAGGTCGACGAACTTGGACGCCGCACCGAGGGCTACGTCGAGAGCCTGAAGCAGAGCCGCACCGACCTCGATGCCTTCAAGGCGGCCGTCCAGGCGCTCTTCAACTCGCAGCAGGAAGTCTCGTCGCTGCGCGACAAGGTCGGCGGCGACCGTGTCGCGCTCGAGACCTTCCTCGACCGCATGAACGCGTTTGCCGCGCAGTTGCCCGACCTCGACGCGAAGATGTCGGCGATCACCAGCAAGCTGTCAGTGGTCGACCAGGGCATGCAGGACGCGACGAGCCTCGTCACCGTCGTCGACGAGCTCAACCGGCAGATCGCACGCGTCGACAACCAGCGGCAGTTCGTCGAGAAGGTCCAGAGCCGCGTGGCCACCCTCAACACCCTGAGCACCGAGCTCGATCGCAAGATCGAGCAGCAGCTCGCGCGACGGTCCGAGATCGACACCCTCAAGTCGCAGATCGACGGCGTGGGCATCCAGGTGGGCGACGCGCAGGGCAAGCTCGAAGAGGTCAACGCGCTGCAGAACAAGCTCCTGCCGCTCACCACGCAGCTCGCGACGCTGAAGACGCAGATCGACAAGGTGGCGGCGCGCTTCCGCGAGGCGCAGACCGACGAAGCGACGATCGCCGATCAGCAGAAGCGGTTGACGGAACTCGTCGCGTCGATGAAGGCGACCTCGTCAGAGGTGCAGGAGCGGCTGATCGAGGTGCGCAGCCTCGGCGAGGAGCTCAAGCGCTCGACGGCGCTCAAGGACGAGCTGCTGGAGGAACTGGCGCGCGCGCAGGGCAAGCAGCGCGAGGTGTCGGGATCGGTGACCGCCGCAGATGATCAGCTCAAGCGGCTCGACGCGCTCGCCAAGCAGCTCGACCAGCGGCACGGGCAGCTCGTGTTCAAGGAAAAGAAGATCACGGGCTTCGAAGGCAAGGTGGCCGACCTCAAGGACCTCACCGACGAGGTGCAGCGCCAGATCAAGGCCGTGGCGGCGCGCGATGCGGTCATCAGCGCGATCAAGAAGGACGTTGACGCCATCGCCGACATCGCGGCGCAGAGCAAGGCCGACCTCGAGCACGTGAAGGAACAGCGGGCCGAGGTGGCGACCACCAAGGCCAGCGTCGATGCCCTGCTGGGGCTGATCGGGCAGGTCGAGCAGCGCACGGCGCACATCGAGGAACGCAAGAAGATCGTCGACGAAGTCCAGACCAAGGCCAACGCCATCGTCCACGTGCTCGACGACGTGCAGATCAACCTCGAGATGCTCAGCGAGCAGCGCGCGGTGATCGATCACGTGGCCGAGAACGTCACGCGCCTCTCGAGCATGGTGCAGGAGGCACAGACGACGGCAAAGACGCTGCAGGCCGAGCGCGAACTCGCCGAGCGCATCGCCACCGGCATCAAGTCACTGCGCTCGAAGACCACGGCCAAGGACGAGGCGGCCCCGCCGAGCAAGAAGCGCGCGTAGGCCGGTCGGGAACCACGAGCGGCGGATGACGCACGCGGTGCGCGTCTGCCGCTTCGTGTGTACCGCGTGCGGGTGCCGCACACGAACGTCCCTGTCGGCATCGTGCCTGCCCATCGAGGCGCTGGCGCCCGACCCGGGTCCTGCGTAAGCGCCCACGCCGATCCCGTCGTAGTTCGAGGCGGTGGTCGTGTCCATGAACTGCAGAAACTCAGCACTGTGCGTTGCAGCTGCCGTCGCGCTCCTGGCGGCCCCCTCGGTGGTCTCGGCGCAGCGCGCCACGCTGTCGTCAGCCTCGACCGTCGTCCTCCCCGGGCCGGTGGATTCCAACAGCCCGGTCATCTGGGACCTCGAGGACGGCCTCCTCAGGCGGTTCGTGATGACGTCGTCGGGCGGCGTGCCGCGGATCACCACCGGCCCGACCCTCACGTCGCTTGTGCCCCTCGGTGACGTGACGATCACACCGCACCCCGGCAACGGCGTGTGGATGGAGGCCGTCGTCGCAGACGAGGATGGGACGTGGTACGGCTACTACCACAATGAGAATCCCGCGGCGGTCTGCGGACGGCTCGACCGCACGGTCGCCCGCATCGGGGCCGCTCGTTCGAAGGACCGGGGACGGACGTGGCGCGACCTCGGCATCGTGATCGAGGCGCCGACGGTGTCTGTGGCCTGCGGCTCGCCGAATCGCTACGTGATCGGCGGCGTCGGCGACCTGAGCGTGATGCTCGACCCCGACAAGGCGTATCTCTACTTCTTCTTCAGCCAGTATCACCAGGACCGCTCCGCGCAGGGCGTCGCCGTGGCGCGCATGGCGTGGGCCAACCGCGATCACCCCGTCCGGCGTGTCTGGACGTGGACCGACGGCGCGTGGCTGCCACCGAGCGTCAGGTTCGCGCCCACGACGGACGTGAACGGCGTTTCGCGCCGGGCGTGGATCGAATACCCGGCCGGCACGCCGCTCGTGGCGACGACGCAGGCGTGGCACGACGGCGACGGCAAGGTGAACGCGTTCTGGGGGCCGTCGGTGCACTGGAACGCCGCGATCGGCCGCTACGTGATGCTGCTCAATCGCGCGAAGGACGAAAACTACGCGCAAGAGGGCATCTACGTGTCGTACGCGCCGAGTCTCGACGATCCGTCGCTCTGGTCAACGCCGGTGCGGCTCATGTCAGGTGGAACGTGGTATCCGCAGGTGATCGGCCTCGACGAGGGCACCGGGTCAGACAAGTCGGCGGGCGCCTCGGCGCGCTTCTTTCTCGGCGGACGCTCGGAGTGGATCATCCGCTTCACGCCGTAGCGACGCTGCGCCCGCGGCGCGGCTGCGGTCCCGGCTGCGTCACTTCGTCTGCACGGCCTGCACGATGCGTCGCGTGATGTCGGCGATCAGCGCGTCAGACGCCTGCTCCGTCTCGATCCCCCGCGTCAGCACCACCAGCACGAAGGGCACCTCGCCGTA
>JAEUQQ010000733.1 GCA_016789685.1 Acidobacteriota bacterium
CGTCGCTGCGCGCCGACATCGCGGCGCAGGGCACCGGCGTGGCGTGGTCGGGCGAAATACACGGCCACGAGGTCTGGGAAGCCCTGGCGAATCTCGACCTGGTGGTGGTGCCATCACGCTGGGCCGAGAACAGCCCCAACGTGATCCTCGAAGCCCAGGCCCTTGGCATTCCGGTCGTAGGCGCGCGCATCGGCGGTATCCCCGAACTCGTGCGGCACGACGACAACGGGCTGCTCTTCGAGGTCGACTCGGCCGACGACCTCGCGCGGCAGCTGCAGCGACTGCTCGACGAACCTGCCCTGATCGGCCGCCTCAGCGCGCGCGCCGTCGCGCCGAAGACCTTCGCACACGAACTCGACGAACTCGAGCGCATCTACCGACGCCTCGCGCCCCACGCCTGACGACAACAGCGGCGCACGGGCGTGGTCAGGGCGACTGGCGCCCGTTGCCGTCGAGGCCGCAGGCGACGTCGGGCGGGTCGCCGTCCACGAGGTAGCGCAACGCCATCTCGATGGCCATCAACGGTGCGATCTTCCCGATCGTGTGCAGTTCACGTCCGTCGACGTGCCGCCGCCACAGGGCGCGCAGGGCGGCCGCATCGTAGAACCCGCGCGCGAGGGTGCGCTCGTCGAACAGCAGGCGTTCGGCCCACGGTCGCAGTTCGTGCCGCAGGTAGTTCTCGTAGTCGGCGTAGAGCGTGCCGTGCGGGGTGGTCAGGCGAACGCCGTGACGACCCAGCCATCCGAGTCCCCGGCGCCACAAGGCGTGGGGCGTCCTCACCCAGGGCGACGGGTGGGGAAGCCGCCAGTCGCGATCCCGTGGGATGGTTGCGAGCCGTGGTGCAAGCCGTGTCGTGACCGCATGATGGAACTGCGGGTGCAGGAGCACGGCGTCTGGCAGTGCGTAGACGTAGTCGATGAACTCGTGATCGATGAACGGGCAGCGGACGCCGACGGCGGATCGCGTGAACGTGACGAAATTGAGCGTCAGTCGGCGATCGTGGTTGCGGGCGTTGATGAACATCAGCCGCCGGGCCGGATCGTCGGCTGCCGACGCGTCGACGTGCGATGCCATCGACGCGAGCGCCAGCGTGTTCAGGCTCTCTCCGTCGCATTGCCTGAGCAGGCCCGTGGCCTCCGGGTCGGTCAGCCCCGGCCACGTCAACTGCTGCGAGAACGTCTCGTGGACCGACCGGGCCTTTCCGGTCGGGTCAGTCGTGGCGAACGCTGACAACGCCCGGTCCATGAGGATCCAGAAATAGGGGCTTCCGCCGGCCCAGCCCGACAGATTGACGTCGATGCGCTCGCGTGCGGCGGCCAGCGTGCTCATGCCGTGCGCGTGCACCCAGCTGTGCTGGCCTTCGGTGAGCGCCAGGTGATCGGGGGCCGCGTCGATGACCCAGCGGCCGTCGACGAACGGATGCCAATGGTGCGCCGCGCCCGCACGACGGGCGATGCGCGCGGCGAGCACCACGTCACGGCAGCCGGGCGCGCCGTACGAAATCGTCGTGACGGGCGTCTGCGCCGCCGCGACCGCCAGGATGCGCCGCGAGTCGAGTCCGCCGCTGAGGTACACCCCGGTGCGCGAGTGGCCGTCGAGACGACGCAGGATCGCCCGTCGCTCCAGATCCGCCGTCGTGGCGACGGCGTCGGCGAACGAGGTGGCCGGGCGCACGGCAATGCGGTCCCAGTCCCAGTACCGTCGCGTGTCGAGTGTGCCGCGCCTGGTGTCGAAGGTGAGGACCGACGCGGCCGGTAGCAGCCTGATGCCTTCGATCCACGTGCGTTCACCGAGCAACTGCTGGTAGCGCGCATACTCGGCCACCGCGACGGCATCGAGGGTGCGCGGCACCCACGGCAGCAACAGCGGCCTGATCCGTGGTGCGAAGATCAGCGTGCCGTTGATGCACGCGTAGTAGCAGGGCACGAGGCCGTGGCGGGCGTTGACGATCTGCAGTGTCGCCGTCTGCTCGTTCCACACGGCCACCTGGAACATGCCGTCGGTGGCCGTCAGCCGCCGCACGGCGTCACCCTCGTCTGCGTGATCGTAGACGCGTGCGATCTGGTCGATCGGGGCGCCGGTGGCGCGATAGAACTCGCCTGCCAGCCACATCCACGGGCCGCCGGGATGCCGCCAGGGCGCGGCGGGCGAACTCGCGCCGTCGCGACGGAGCCGGCCGATCGCGAGGCCGCTGGCGGGGCTCGTCACGTCGGTGCGGTCGTACGCGTGCAGGCGCAGGGCGTCCGCGATGCGGTGCACGTCGTCGTTCGCCGGCGTGGGGCGCTCTTGACGGCTGCACGTCGCGACGCCAAACAGGCCGCTCATCGACGGGCTCCGTGCGTGTCGGCCTCCGCGTCCGAAACCGTGGCGGGCTCGTCGAGCGCGCACGCGCGATCGGCCGCGTCGCCGTCCACCAGGTAGCGCAACGACATTTCGATCGCCATGAGCGGTGCGACCGTGCCGATGGTGTGCAGTTCCTTGCCGTCCACGTGCCGGGCCCACAGGGCACGCAGCGCCGCCGCGTCGTAGAACCCCCGCGACAGCGTGCGCTCGTCGAACAGCAGGCGTTCGGCCCACGGCCGGAGTTCGCGCCTGAGGTAGTTCTCGTAGTCGGCATAGAGCCGCGCATCCGGCAGGCCGACGGGCACGCCTCGTCGCCTCAGCCACTGCATGCCGTCCTGGGCAAGTGCGAACGCCCGCACGCGCGCGGCCGACGGATGCGGGATCCGCAGGTCTTTCTCGTGTGGAATCGAGGCGAGCCCGGGCTGGCGCCGGGCGAGGACGGCCCGCCGGAACACCGGACTCGTGCGGATCGCCTCGGGGAGCTGGAACAGGAACTCGATCAACGCCCCGTCGAAGTACGGGCACGCGACGCCGAGCGCTGTGCGGGCCAGCGCCACCTGGTTCGACAGCGAACGCCGCAGCACCTGCTCGATGTAGAAGGCATCGCCACGCAGGCGCGCGGGGATGTGCCTCGTGGCCTCGAGCTCGGCGCGCATCGACGCCTCGGCCAGCGGAAGCAGGGGACGGCCCACGGGCGTGTCGAGCAGGCGCGCGGCCTGGCCGGCGTCGAGGCCAGGCCAGGTGAACTCCCCGCAGAAGCCGGCGTAGAACGCGCGTGCCAGGCCCTCGTCGTCTGCCTGCCTGAACCGCGCGTCGTCGTAGAAGTTGATGCTGCCGCCGAGAATCGTGCCACCGTCCCATCCCGAGAGGGTGACGTCGGCAAACCGCCGCGCGTCTGGCAGCGCACTGATCCCGTGCGCATGCATCCAGCTGTGGAGGCCTTCCGTCGCCGTGAGGTGATCCGGCGCGTGCCGCAGCACCCACGCCCCGTCGTCGAGGGGGTACCAGTGGTGATCGGACCCCGCAGCGCGTGCCAGGCGCGCTGCGATCGCGACATCGCGGCACTCGCGCGCGCCGAACGTGAACGTCGGCACGCGTTGATCGATGAAGGCGAGCAGCGTGCGGCCGTCGAGCCCGCCGCTGAGGAACACCCCCGTGCGCTCGCTGACCATGCGCGCATCGACCGCGCGTTGAAACACCTCGACGCAGCCTGCGACGGCGTCGGCGAACGACGCGGAGCGTGGCGCCTCGAGTGCGTCCCAGTTCCAATAGCGCGTGATTGACAGCGCGTTGGTGTCGGGCGCGTAGCGCAGCACCGACGCCGGCGGCAGGACGGCGACATCGCGCATCCACGTGCGTGCGCCGAGCAGTTGCTGGAAGCGCAGGTACTGCGCGATGGCGATCTGGTCGACGCCGCGCGTGACGCCCGGCACCTCGAGCAGCGCCCGGATCGTCGGCGCGAAGGCGAAGCCGCCGCGGCCATGCGTGTAGAAGTGCTGGTGCAGCCCGAAGCGATCGTTGACGAGGAACAGCTCTCGTGAACGCGCGTCCCACACACAGACGATGAACTCGCCGTCGAGTGACGTCAGCCCGTCGATCCCGCGGGTGAGGTACGCGTCGAGTGCCAGGGGTGCACACGTGCGCGCACCGCGGCGCGAGCCGGGTACCTTGACCATCGTCCCCGCGCCCCAGGCATGCACCAGACCATCGGAGCTTGCCGCCGCGTCCTCGGCGGGCTCGGAATCGGCGAGCCATCGGCGGCCGATGGTGATGGCAGGGACGGGTGTCGTCCCGAGCGTGGCGGTCTGCCAGCGTCCGGCACGAGCCCTGGCCGCCAGGCGCGCTGCGATGGCATGGGTATCGACGACGACCCCGTTCCCGTCGTCCTGTGTGGCACGCGCAATTCCGAACAGGTCACTCATCGTCGCGTTTCCCGAGCGGCCGGAACAGGGTCCGGCCAGGCCATACCTCGACAATGCCCTGGAGGCCGTCGGTCAGGACGTCCTCGTCGGTTCGGTGCGGACCGTCGTACGTGCCGTCCTCGCCGAGCACGCGGACGACCGCGGGCCTGCCGGCGTGAATCGACACGAATCGGCGGGAGTTGAACAGGTACCTGTCGGCGGCTGACAGCGCGTTGGCCTGGAACGTCCATTGCGGCTGCATCACGCGCGGCGGGACGATCGGGCGCGCGCCCCACAGGCGTTTAGAGCGGTAGATGCCGTGGCTGGCGGCGGCGGGACTCAGGCCGAGGTAGACCAGCCGCGCCCCCTCCGTCCGGGCCCAGTCGATGGCGGCTCGCTTGAGAGCCGCTTGGAGGGCGCCGAAGTACGGTTCACGGGCCAGGGCTTCGTTGAGTCCCTCCTCGACGAGCGCCACACAGCGTCCGGTCTGGTGGACGATGCAGCCGATGGCGGCGATGCCGTCTACCCGGAGTAGCAGGAGCCCGCCTCCTCGCCCGAACCACTGCCTCCATTGGCGGTCCGCTTCGACGAGAACGGCGCGCGTTCCGTGGCGGCGCGCGATGTGTGGACGGTACAGCTGCTCGTGGAAGTGGGTGAAGTCGTCGCGCGAGCGCGTGAACTCCGCCTGCAGGGTGACGTGGTCGAGACGCGCGAGGCTCTGGCGCAGTTTCTTGCGCTCGCCGCCCTGGAGCGAGAACGGCACGGTCAGGTCAACGAGATGGCCGACGTTCGACAGCGTGGTGACGCAGTACGCGGAGCGCGGCCGCGCACCGAGGGCGCCGGCCCCGCGGGGGAGGGCGCCGACGAACCAGCCGGATGCCGGGATGTCAGCCGACAACCGTCGTCCACCGAGGACGGTCAGGTGACGCCGCACGGGGCGCACAGCAGGGTCAGCCAGACCGAGCGCATCAGCCAGCCACGGTGAGTCGGCTTCGGGGCCTTGCAAGGTGAGCCGGACCTC
>JAEUQQ010000745.1 GCA_016789685.1 Acidobacteriota bacterium
CGATGCAGGTGGGCGACACGACGGCGGCGATCGCGGCGTTCGAGCGTGGACGGGCGCAGCAGGGCAGGGCGTTTGCGCACGACCTCGAGCTGGGGGTGCTGTACCTCGAGGCGCGCCAGTTCGAGCAGGCGCGCGCCGCGCTCGACCGTGTGCCCCCCTCACACGCCGCGTATGCGATGGCGCTGTTCAAGCGCGCGCAGGTGAGCGTGCTGCTCAACGAGCCCGATCGGGCCGCGCGGATCGAGCGGGCCCGGCGCGGCGCCAACGCGATGACGCGCGAGCTGATCGCGACCGAGCGCCTGTTCCGGTAAGCGGCGGGGTCACGTCTTTCATTGCAGCATTTTTCAAGACCTGGCACCGCGCCCGCCGGCGCGCGGTGCCTGCGCCGAAACCGTTGCAGCGCCTGTCGCACGGGTTGTCCGGACCCGTACACACGAAGGGCCCGGAGGACGAATCCCCCGGGCCCCTCGTGGGTGAACGTGCCAGGTCGTGCGCTAGAACTGCACGCGCGCCGCGAGCTGGAACCGCCGCGGGGCGAAGAAGCTCTGCGGCTTCATGAACGTCGAGCTGTGCGCCGCCGGGTTGAAGTTGTACGGCGTCTGCTTGTCGAAGACGTTGTACAGGTCGGCGACCAGCTGCACGTTCAGCCGCGTCGCCAGCCTGATGCCCTGGGTGTAGTTGAGATCGAGCTGGTAGTGCGGGTCAGTGCGCCGCGAGCCGGCCTTCTCGGCGAAGCGGTTCGTGTCTGACGTGCTCGTCGTCAGCGCGATGTACGGCTCGTAGCTGTGGACCTCCCACGGCTGGCCCGACTGCGCGATCGCATACGCGCCCACCGAGGCCTGCCACGGCAGGGCGTAGAAGCCGTAGAGCTTCACCATGTGCGGGCGATCGCCGCGGAGCGTGCCGTCCTTGAAGTTCCACAACTGGCGGCCGGCACCATCGGCGATGTTCGACGAGCCGATGAAGATGTTGGCGTCATTGGCCGCGCCCGTCGACGAGTTGTCCTGGTCGAAGTTGCCCCAGTATCGGCTGAACGTGTACGAACCGCGCACGAACGCCTTCTTGCCGCGCCACTCGGTCTCGACCGTCGCCTCGTAGTACTTCGTGTAGGCGCCGTCGAGTTCCGCGATCACGTAACTCGAGCCGCTGCCGATCTGCGCGAGCTTGGCCGAGAGATCAGGAATGTAGAGTTCACGCGGGATGTCGGCGGGCGGGTTGAACGCCACGCGCGCGTTGTTGTTGGTGTCTTCCCAGAAGTGGCTGCCCTCGCGGTAGCGGCCATAGACGCGGCCCGACCAGTTCGGCGTGAACTGGCGCGCCGTGCCGACCATGAACTCGTCGATGGTGCGAGGCGTCATGTCATCGACGAACAGCTTGCCCGACGAGGACGCGACCTGGCGCGAGCCGTAGAGCACACCGTTCTGGTCGAAGAACGCGTCGATGCTGGCGCCGCCGAGGTTGCGCGCCCACGAGGCTGCGCGCGGCAGCGAGCTGGCCGCCGGCGTGTACCGTGCATAGCTGGCGTAGACCGTGTCGCGGCCGTTGTAGGCCCACGTGGCGCCGACGCGCGGCTGGATCATCTTGCTGAACGGCACCTCGTACATCTTGTACGGGTTACCCGGGGCCGCCACGAAGCCCGACACCGTCGAGCTGTCTTCCTTGAGGCCCTGGCCAAACAGCTTGTCGTTGCTGGCCAGCACGCCGAGGTTGAACGTCCAGCGGTTCCAGCGGATCGTGTCGTTGAACTCCACGCTCTGCGAGCGGTACTTCGACTCGATCGCCGGGATGTTCCCGACGCCCTGCTGCAGGAACGTCGCCAGGTAGTAGGCATTCTGGCCGTTGACGCCCACCGCCGGCAGCCGGCCGCCGGGCACCGTGATGACGCCCCAGCCGTTCGAGCTCCGGATCAGCTCTTCGGAATCCTCGTAGAGCTGGTAGCCGACGTGCAGCTCGTGCGAGATCGTCGTGCCGAGCGTCAGGTTGTAGGCAATCTGGCCCGAGTTGCGGAAGAAGTCCTGGTCGTTGAACTCGGAGCCGTAGCCCACGACGCCACCACCGGTGCGCACGCCGTTCACGGCGTAGCCGTAGCGGTCGATCAGGGGCTGGATGAACGTATTGAACGCCGTCGCGCCAGCCACCGGCGTGGGGACGGTGAGACGGCCGATCGAGTCGAGGCTGTTGATGTCGAGGCGCGTCCCGACGGTGGTCGTGGCCTCGACGCTGGCTTCGTTGTCGGGACGGCCGGTGTTCGGGTTCGAGAAGTAGGTGTACTTGAAGCTCACGAAGCTCTTCGGGTTGATGACCCACGAGCCGTCGGCTGTGAGGATCTTCTGCCAGATTTCGGAACCCGACCCCGCCGTCGGCGCGGTCGTCTGGCCGAACGTGTCGCCCTTGTCGAGGCGGTGCGAGTAACGGTAGCTGAAGTTGAACAGCGTCGAGTTCGTCGGTGACGCGGTCAGCTTGCCGAAGCCCTCGTTGCGGGTGCTCTCGTAGCCCGGAAGGTCGCCGTAGAGGTTCGATGCGTTGGTGCGCTTCACGCCGGGCCGGTAGTACGAACCGTAGAAGAACAGCCGGTTCGGGAGCACCGGGCCGCCGCCGTTGACCGTGACCCATGTGCGGTCCTGATCGTAGCGCGAGGTGGCGCCCTCGGCCTGCTCGGCCACCATCCCGCTGTCCTGGATCTGGAAGCTGGCCTGCCCGGCAAACTTGTTCGTGCCCGACTTGCTCACCGAGTCGATCGAGAACCC
>JAEUQQ010000755.1 GCA_016789685.1 Acidobacteriota bacterium
TCCGGGCGTGTGCAGGCCTGGCGAGGGTATCCTCACCACCGGCCGACCCGGGTCGGGTCGTCTCCTGCCGCGGAGTCCGCAACGCCATGGATGCACTGTCACGGCGACGTTTCCTCAAGATCTCGAGCGCCACGCTCGGCGTAGCGGCCTCCGGAGGCGCCCTCGCCTCGGCCGCACGCGCCGTGACGGGCGCAGGGGCAGCGACCGGCCTGCGCACCGTGGCGACGACGTGCGACATCTGCTTCTGGAAGTGCGGCGCCATCGCCTCGGTACGTGACGGCCGGCTCTGGAAGATCGAGGGCAATCCCCTGGATCCGCTCAGCCGCGGCCGCCTCTGCCCGCGCGGCACGGGAGGCGTCGGCGCCCACTTCGACACCGATCGCCTGCGCACGCCGCTCATCCGCCGCAAGGGGCGCGGCGGCGACGAGTGGGCCTCGGTCACGTGGGACGAGGCCTTCACCTACATCGCCGACAAGCTGCAGGGCATCAAGGCGCAGCACGGCCCCGAAGCCGTGGCGATGTTCTCGCACGGCATCGGCGGCAACTTCCTCAAGCACACCCTCAAGGCCTACGGCACGCCGAACTTCGCCGCGCCCTCGTTCGCGCAGTGCCGCGGGCCGCGCGACGTCGGCTTCACGCTCACCTTCGGCGAGGGCGTCAGTTCGCCAGAGCGCACCGACATCCTCAACACGAAGTGCCTCGTGCTGCTCGGCTCGCACCTCGGCGAGAACATGCACAACTCGCAGGTGCAGGAGTTTGCCGAGGCCGTCGGCAACGGCGCCACCGTCATCGTCGTCGATCCGCGGTTCTCGATCGCCGCGGGCAAGGCGACGCACTACCTGCCGATCCGGCCCGGTACCGACACGGCCCTGCTGCTTGCGTGGATGCACGTCATCGTCACCGAGAAGCTCTACGACCGCGAGTACGTCGAGCAGTTCGGCTTCGGCTTCGAGAACTTCGCCGCCGAGATCGCGTACGCGACCCCGGAGTGGGCGTACCCGGAGACCGGCATCGAGCCCGACGTGATCCGCGAAACCGCGCGCGAGATGGCGCGGCACCGGCCGGCGACGCTCGTGCATCCGGGGCGGCACGCCACGTGGTACGGCAACGATGCCCAGCGCAGCCGCGCGATTGCGCTGCTCAACGCGCTGCTCGGCAGCTGGGGACGCAAGGGCGGGTTCTACACGCCGGCCAGCATGGACGTCCCCGGCTACCCGTACCCGCCGTATCCCGTGCCCGCGCGCGGCAAGGTCGACAATCCCGACCACAAGTACCCGTTCGCGATCGAGGCGATCACCACGGGCATCCGCGAGGCGACGATCACCGGCGCGCCCTACCCGGTCAAGGGCTGGTTCGTATATGCGACCAACCTGATGCAGGCGCTGCCGAACGAGGCCGAGACGATCAGGGCCATCCAGGCCCTCGACCTCATGGTCGTCATCGACGTCGTGCCGAGCGAGATCGCCGGCTGGGCCGACGTGGTGCTGCCGGAATCGACCTATCTCGAGCGTCACGACGACCTGAATGTCGAGTGGTTCCGCGAACCGTTCGTGGCCCTGCGCCAGCCTGTCGTCGAGGCCCCGCACGATCAGAAGCCCAACTGGTGGATCGCGCGCGAGCTGGCCGTGAAGCTCGGCCTCGGGGCGTTCTATCCGTGGAAGACGATCGAGGAGTACTTCGAGGCACGCCTGACGAAGGCCGGCCTCAGCTACGAGACGCTGAAGCAGCAGGGCATCCTCCGCGGCGCACAGCCACCGATCTTCTTCGAAGACGGCGTCGCCCCGGTGTTCCCGACACCGTCGGGAAAGATCGAGTTCTACTCGCTGCAGCTGCAGGAGAAGGGCTTCGACCCCGTGCCACGCTACACCCCGACGCCGCAGCCGCCGCCGGGCGCGTTCCGGATGCTCTTCGGGCGTGCGCCCGTGCACTCGTTCAGCCGCACGCAGACCAACCCCATCCTCGCCGAGATGATGGACGAGAACGTCGTGTGGCTGAATGCCGACCAGGCGCGGCGCTACGGGCTCGCCACCGGCGACCGCATCCGCCTGCGCAACCAGGACGGCGTGGTGAGCCGCCCCGTCGCGGTGCTCGCGACCGAGCGCATCAGGCCCGACTGCATCTACATGGTCCACGGCTTCGGCCACAGCGCGGTCAGGATGCGCCGCGCGTACGGCAAGGGGGCGAGCGATGCCGAGCTCGTCACGAAGTACGCCGTCGATCCGCTCATGGGGGGGACCGGCATGCACGTCAACTTCGTCACCATCGAGCGGGAGTCGTAGTCATGGCCCGCTACGGCATGGTGATCGACACGGTGCGGTGCGTCGGCTGCATGGACTGCGTCGTCGCGTGCAAGACCGAGAACCAGGTCCCCGAGGGGTTCGGGCGCGACTGGATCGCGTACGAGACGCGCGGGGCGTTCCCGACCGTCTCGATGGAGATCCGGTCGGAGCGCTGCAACCACTGCGACGACGCGCCGTGCGTGTCGTGCTGCCCGACGGGCGCGAGTCACGTGGATCCGTTCGGGCAGATCGTGATGGTGACCCACGACGTCTGCATCGGCTGCAAGGCCTGCGTCGCGTCGTGCCCGTACGACGCGCGGTTCGTGCACCCGGAGGGCTACGTCGACAAGTGCACCTTCTGCATCCATCGCGTGAAGGAGGGCAAGGATCCCGCGTGCGTGTCGGTCTGCCCGACGCACTGCATGCACTTCGGCGATTTCGACGACCCCAACAGCCGGGTGAGCCGGCTCCTCGCGTCGCGGCGCAACCATCCCCTGAAGGCGGAGGCCGGCACCAGGCCCCGCATCTACTACCTGGTCTGAGGTGGGCACATGCGGGAACTGATCCTCACTCGGCAGAACCACCTCGTGGATCCCACGCTGCACGTCTGGGCGTGGCAGATCCCGATCTACCTGTTCCTCGGCGGCCTGGTGGCCGGGATGATGGTGCTTTCGGGCCTGTTCCTCTGGCAGGGCCGGCACCAGGAGCGGCCGTTCACGTCGTCGGTGGCTCCGCTGATCGGCCTCGTGTTCCTCAGCCTCGGCATGTTCGCGCTCTTCCTCGATCTCGAACACAAGCGCTACACCTGGCGGCTCTACACCACGTTCCAGCCCACGTCGCCGATGTCGTGGGGCGCCTGGATCCTCCTCGTCGTGTACCCGGCGCTCGTCGCGGCGGCGTTCGTGCATCCGCCGAAGCTGCTGCGCGACCTGGTACCGGGCGTCATGCAGTACACGCGGGCCATCGAGGCGCGCACCGGCGCGCGCCGGATGATCGGCGCGCTCAACATCGGCCTCGGCGCCGCACTCGGCATCTACACCGGCATCCTGCTCTCGGCGCTCGGCGCCCGCCCGCTCTGGAACAGCGCGATCCTCGGGCCGCTGTTCCTGCTGTCGGGGCTGTCGTCGGCGGCGGCCTTCATCCACCTCGTCGCCCGTCACGTCGACGAGCGCGAAGGCCTCGCGCGCGCCGACAACCTGTTCCTCGTGCTCGAACTGGCGGCGATCGTCATGTTCGTGATTGGCCTGGCGAACGCCACCGAGGCGCACCGGCAGGCGGCGGCCCTCCTGCTCGGCGGCAGCTACACCGCCCTGTTCTGGGTCGGCGTCGTCGGCCTCGGCGTCGTGATCCCGCTCGTCATCCAGTTGCTCGCGGTGAATCACCGCGTGCAGCATTCGCCCGTCGCGCCGCTGATGGTGCTCGGCGGCGGGCTCGTGCTGCGGTTCGTCATCGTGTCAGCCGGTCAGGAAAGCCGCTGGGCGGCGTTGCTGGCCGACCTCGTCAACGCACTCGCCTGAAGGACGCCCGCTCCATGGCCACGACGACCACACAACCACTGGCTCCGGCGCTGGTCGAGCCCCACGCCGACGCGCATGCGCACCGCCACGCGCCCCCGGCGGCCTACATGAACCCGTACCTCGCGGGCATCGGGCTCGGCCTCGTGCTCCTGGCGGCCTTCGTGGTGATGGGGCGCGGGCTCGGCGCGTCGGGCGCGATCAATGCGTTCGTGGCCTGGAGCCTCAACCTCGTCGCCCCTGAGCACGTGCGATCGCGCGAGTTCCTCGCCGAGTACATCGGCGACGGCAGCGCGCACCCCCTCAAGGCGTGGCTCGTCTTCGAGGTGCTCGGGGTGTTTGCGGGCGCGCTGATCTCGGGGCTGCTTGCACGGCGCGTGCTCGTGAGCGTCGAGCGCGGCCCGCGCGCGTCGGTGGCACTGCGGCTCGGCCTCGCGTTCGCCGGCGGCGCGACGATGGCGTTCGGGGCGGCCCTCGGGCGCGGCTGCACGAGCGGCCAGGCGCTGACGGGTGGCGCGCTGCTCAATGCCGGCAGCTGGGCGTTCATGATGTGTGTCTTCGGCGGGGCGTACGCCACCGCCTGGTTCGTGCGGAGGCAGTGGCGGTAGCAGCGGCCGGCCGCGTCGATGCGGCCGTCGTCCTGCACCTCACGGTGAAACGACATGACTCCACTGGCCAAGTACGGCGCGTTCGGCGACGAGATGGGCCTCGTGATGGCCTTCATCATCGGCATCGGGTTCGGCTTCTTCCTCGAGCGCGCCGGGTTCGGCAGCGCAAAGAAGCTCGTCTCGCAGTTCTACCTGGACGACCTCGCGGTCTTCAAGGTGATGTTCACCGCCATCGTCACGGCCATGCTCGGCGTGACGTACCTGGCATGGATGGGCGTCCTCGACCTGTCGCTCGTGTACATGACGCCGACGTGGCTCTGGCCGCAGATCGTCGGCGGCCTGGTGCTCGGCGTCGGCTTCGCGATCGGCGGCTACTGCCCGGGCACGTCGGTGGCCGCAACGGCCACAGGGCGCATCGACGGCCTCGTCTACGTGCTCGGACTCGTGTTCGGCACGGTCGTGTTCGCCGAAGCGTTCCCGCTGCTGAAGGGCTTCTTCTACAGCGGCAGTTACGGCCAGCAGACCCTGCCGGGCGTGTTGGGGCTGTCGTATGGCGTGGTCGTCTTCGCCGTCGTGCTCATGGCCATCGGCGGCTTCGCGGGCGCGGGCTGGCTCGAGAAGCGATTCGCGCGGCCGGCCAGCCAGCAGTAGCCGCACACCGCAGGCCCGGCGACGCGGGACGTTGCGCCCCGCGGGCGACGGCGCGGCACGGACACACGGTTCGAACCACCGGAGATCACCATGCCCGGGTTCTTCTCGACGCTGACCCTCAACCAGAAACTCGCGGCCGCCGCGGCCGCGCTCGGTGCGATCGCGATCTTCGCGAACCCCCTGCCGGGCGGCGCGGTCTCGATCGATGCGCGCACGCTGGCCGACATCGTCGAGCGCGATGCCGATCGGATCGAGCCGCTCGAACTCGCCGACTGGATCATCCAGGGACGCTCCGACTTCAGGCTGATCGACGTCCGTGACGCCGGGGCATACGCGAAGTACCACGTCCCCGGCGCGGAACACGTGCCCTTCAGTTCGCTCACCGACGCGGCGTTGCCGCGCAACGAGAAGCTCGTGGTGTATGCCGACGACGGCGTGCGCGCCGCGCAGGCCTGGTTCCTGCTGCGGGCCCGCGGCCACGCCGGCGCCTACCTGCTCCGCGACGGGCTCGACGGCTGGCAGCAGGAGGTGCTGTTCCCGGCACTCGGCGATGCCACGACACCGTTCCAGCAGCAGCGCAACGCGCGTTTGTCGAACGTGGCCAGCCATTTCGGCGGCCGTCCACGTTCGGGCGACGCCGGCGCCGCACCCGCGGTGGCCGCGATGGCGCTGCCCACGCCGCCTGCACCGGTGGCTGGCGCGGGCGTTCCCGCGGGCGGCGCAAAGAAGAAGAAGGAAGGCTGCTGAGACTGCCGGCTCGGCGGCACGGGCGTCGAGGCCGTACGCAAGAACGCCGACGGGCACCTGCCGTCGGCGTCGTGGCTGACCCTGAGGGGGTCAACGAAGTTCCGGGGCCCGCCGCTGCATCCTCGGTTGCCGGCCCCCATTCGGCAATCCGCGAACGCGCACGGCGGGCGTCCGGCGAACGGCAGACACCATTACAAAGGTGATGCCAACTCCAGCACGCCCACGAAACCACATTTTCAGGCCTGTTCTTGCGCGAAGGCGCCGATGGCGGGGCAATTCGCCACATCGCGCCCCCCTGTGCGCAGTTTTGCCACGGCTGTGCTCTTTCGCGACACACTCACGGCCGGCTGCAGGCGGTCGAGTTCTGCTCTGCCCCCCACTGCCCTGCGCGGTCGCGGTTCCGACGCGTCGATGTGGCCGCCGAGGCGCCGCGTCTGGCCACGCGGCGATCCCTCGAAGGCGCATTTGCGACATAGGAGTCTCCCGGCCACGGCCATGACACGCGGCGCTGGCGGCGCCAAGGCTGCCCGTTGCTAAGCTCGCTGCCCTGTGAGCGATCTGCACGCGCGCTATTCACGCCAGGCCATGTTCGGCGGCATCGGCCCCGAGGGGCAGCGCCGCCTCGGCCAGGCCCATGTCGTCTGCCTCGGGTGCGGCGCCCTCGGCTCCGTGGCCGCCAACACGCTGGCCCGCGCCGGGATCGGCCGCCTGACCATCGTCGACCGCGACGTCGTCGAGGAGAGCAACCTGCAACGGCAGGTGCTCTTCGACGAAGACGACGTCCGCGACGCCCTGCCGAAGGCGGTCGCCGCCGAACGGCGGCTCCGCCGCGTCAACTCGCAGATCGACGTCCGCGGCCTCGTCGCCGACGCCCATCACGCGAACATCGAGGCACTGATTGCCGGCGCCGACCTCGTGATCGACGGCGCCGACAACTTCGAGACCCGCTTCCTGCTCAACGATGCCTGCGTGAAACATGGCATCCCGTGGATCTACGGCGCCTGCATCGGCTCGTACGGGCTGTCGATGGTCGTGATTCCCGGCGAGACACCGTGCCTGCGCTGCGTGGTCGAGGGCGCGCCGCCGCCGGGCCTGACGCCGACGTGCGACACGTCGGGTGTCATCGGGCCGGTCGTGAACATGATCGCGTCGATCCAGTGCGCCGAGGCGCTCAAGCTGCTGACCGGGCAGGCGCACCTCGTGAACCGCGACATGGTCACGGTCGACGTCTGGGACGCGCGCGTGCAGCGCATGAAGGTGCATGCCCTGCGTGATCTCGGCGCCTGCCCGTGCTGTTCGCATCGTCGCTTCGAACACCTCGCCGCCGAACACGCCTCGCAGACGACGACGCTGTGCGGCCGCAACTCGGTGCAGATCTCGTTTCCCGACGACCACACCATCGACTTCGACGCGGTGTCGGCGCGGCTCGCGGCCGTCGGTCGCGTCCAGCGCAACGCCTTCCTCCTGCGCTGCGCGATCGACACCTACGACGTGACCGTCTTCCGCGACGGGCGCGCCATCGTCGAGGGCACCCGCGAGCCGTCGGTGGCACGCTCCGTCTACGCCAAGTACATCGGTATCTGAGCGCCACGCGCGCGCCATACGGCAACCTCCCATGACGTACCTCGACAACGCGGCCACCACATTTCCGAAGCCTCGCACCGTGCACGACGCCGCTTCGACGTTCATGCAGACGCTGGGCGC
Source organism: Acidobacteriota bacterium (assembly GCA_016789685.1). Classification (GTDB taxonomy): domain Bacteria; phylum Acidobacteriota; class Vicinamibacteria; order Vicinamibacterales; family JAFNAJ01; genus JAEUQQ01. The sequence goes on from JAEUQQ010000755.1 coordinate 7,504, forward strand.
GAACCCGGGACGCGGCGGGCACCGCCTCGCCGCCGGCGCCAGCCGCATGGTGGAGGCCACGCGGCTCGCGCTGGCCAGGTTCGTCAACGCCGGCAGCACGCCCGAGCGTGTCGTGTTTGCGCACAACGGCACCGATGCGCTCAACATGGCCATCAAGGGCCTCGTGCACGCCTGGCACCGTGATGGCCGCACGCACGTGGTGCCGCACGTGGTCACGAGCGTGCTCGAGCACAATTCGGTCTCGCGCCCGCTCGAGCAGCTCGCCGCAGATGGCGTCATCGCGCTCACCCGTGTCGACTGCGATGCCGACGGCTACCTCTCGCCCGGGGTCGTGGCCGCGGCGATGACGCCCGCCACGCGACTCGTCGCGCTGACGCACTGCTCGAACGTGCTCGGCACGGTGCAGCCGATCGCCGAAATCGGCGCGAAGGTCCGCGAACGCGGCGGCGATGCGGTGTTCCTGGTGGATGCCGCACAGACCATCGGCGTCGAACCCATCGACGTCGAGGCCGCGCAGGTGGATGTGCTGGCGTTCCCCGGCCACAAGGCACTGATGGGATACCCCGGCACAGGTGGTCTCTACGTCGCCCCACGCGTCGAGTTGGCGCCGTGGCGCGAGGGCGGCACGGGCGGTGACTCGAAGCACCCCGTGCAACCCGGCGAGTACCCGCACCGCCTCGAAGGCGGCACGCACAACACGATCGGGATCGCGAGCCTGAAGGCCGGACTCGGGTTCATTGCCGCGACCGGGCTCGACGCGATCCGCCAGCACGAAACGCGGCTCGTGTCGCGGCTGCTCGATGGATTGGCCGCCGTGCCGGGCGTGACCATCCACGGGCCACGCACGGCGCAGCGCCGCGTCGCGACGGTGGCCTTCAGCGTGAAGGGCTACGCCTCGCAGGACGTCGGGGCCATCCTCGATACGTCATTCGACATCGCCGTGCGGCCAGGGCTCCACTGTGCGCCGTACTGCCACCAGGCCATCGGCACGTATCCGGACGGCGCCGTGCGGGCAAGCCTCGGGTATTTCACGACCGACGCCGACGTCGACGCCCTGGCAGACGCGATCGCCCAGGTGGCCGCGGCCTCCTAGGCCGGCGGGCGTGCGCACCGCCTGCCACCGCGCGCCTGGCCGCATGGCGCCGGCGATGCAGGTACACGGCCTCGGCCGCGCCTCGCGACCGTGACCGGTCTGATACGCTGGAGCGACAGCCGCGCCACCGGCGCGCTGTGCCACTGCCCTCGCTGAGGACGTCACGTGACCGACGTCGTACCCGACGCGCCCGCCAGGCGCCAGCCCTATCAGCAGTCGATCGACGACGTGGTCGTCGGGCTTCAGAGCAACGTCCGTCTCGGCCTGGGCGACGACGATGCGCGGGCTCGTCTCGCCGAGTACGGCGCCAACGAACTCGCGGCAGAGCCGCCGGTGCAGGCCTGGCGGCGCTTCCTCGCGCAGTTTCGCGACGTGCTCGTCCTCCTGCTGATCGCGGCGACAGCCATCTCGGCAGTGCTGTGGGCGTACGAACGCGACACGGCGCTGCCCTACGAGGCGATCGCGATCTTCGTGGTCGTGATGCTCAACGCGACGCTGGGGTACCTGCACGAGGCGCGCGCCGAAGCCGCGGTCGCCGCCTTGCGGGCCATGACCGCCGCCACCGCAACGGTGATCCGCGGCGGCGAGCGCCGCAGTGTCGCGGCCACGGATCTCGTGCCCGGCGACATCATCCTCGTCGCCGAGGGCGACACCCTGCCGGCGGATGCCCGGATCGTGGAGTCGATGTCGCTGCAGGTGGCCGAGGCCGCCCTGACGGGCGAGAGCCAGCCGGTCACGAAAGACACCGCGCCCATCGCGGGCGACGCGGTGCTCGGCGATCGCCACAACATGGTCTACAGCGGCACGGCGGCCACCTACGGCCACGGCAAGGCCGTCGTGACCGCCACGGGCATGCGCACCGAGATGGGACGCATCGCGGGCCTGCTCGAAGACGCCCCCGCCGAACTCACGCCCCTGCAGCGTGAACTCGACCACGTCGGCAAGCGCCTCGGCGTCCTCGTCATCCTCATCGCCATCATCACGATCACGACGATCGTCATCGTCGGCAACGTCCGCGGCCTCGCGGCGTTTCTCGACGTGCTCATCTTCGGCGTGGCGCTGGCCGTCGCCGCCGTACCCGAGGGGCTGCCCGCGGTGGTCACGGCGACGCTCTCGATCGGCGTGCAGCGGATGGCACGGCGAAATGCAATCGTGCGGCACCTTGCGGCCGTCGAGACCCTGGGCTCGGCGACCGTCGTCGCGTCAGACAAGACCGGCACGCTCACCAGGAACGAGATGACGGTCAGGATCGTGGCCACCGCGAGCGGCCGTGCCGTCTTCGACGGATCCGGCTACGCCCCGACGGGCGACGTGCGCAGGGAGACTGGCGGCCCATTCGACGACGCGCAGCGCAACGAGCTCGATCGGGCGCTCGCGGCGGCCGACAGGGCCAACAACGCGGTGGTGCAGGAGCGCGACGGGCGCTGGTTCGTGCACGGCGACCCCACCGAGGGGGCGCTGCTGGTCGCGGCGCGCAAGGCCGGCCTCAGCGCCGAGGTGCTCGACCAGCAGTGGCCGCGCATCGGCGAGGTGCCGTTCTCGTCAGGGCGCAAGCTGATGAGCACGATCCACCGCGACACGACGCAGCCCGATCGCGGCATCGTCTTCAGCAAGGGCGCGCCAGACATCCTGCTCGCGCGCTGCACGTCAGAACTCGTCGGCGAGGCGCACCGGCCGCTCACGGCCGAGCGGCGCGCCGGGATCCTCGCGGCCAACGACACGCTGGCAGGCGACGCGCTGCGCACGCTCGCCGTCGCCGGGCGCTGGCTCTCGGCCGACGCGGCCGACGCACACGCAACGTCGCCAGACGATCGCGTCGAGCGCGACCTCGTGTTCGTGGGGCTCATCGGCATGATCGATCCGCCGCGCCCCGAGGCCGCCGAGGCGGTACGGCGCGCCAGGGCCGCAGGCATCCGCCCCCTGATGATCACCGGCGACCACCCGCGCACCGCCTCCGTGATCGCCCGAGAACTCGGCATCGCCGACGATGACGGCGCGGTCACCGGCCGCCAGATCGCAGGCATGTCAGACGATCAGCTCGACGACGCGGTGACCACCGCGTCGGTCTACGCCCGCGTGGATCCCGAGCACAAGCTGCGCATCGTCGACGCCCTGCGGCGCACGGGTGCCGTCGTGGCGATGACGGGCGACGGCGTGAACGACGCGCCCGCGCTGAAGCGCGCCGATATCGGCATCGCGATGGGCATCACCGGCACCGACGTCTCGAAAGAGGCGGCCGACATGGTGCTCGTCGACGACAACTTCGCGTCGATCATCGCCGCCGTCGAGGAAGGCCGCGGAATCTTCGACAACATCCGGAAGTTCCTGCGCTACCTGCTCTCGTCGAACATCGGCGAAGTTCTCACGATGTTCCTGGGCATCGTGCTGGCCGGGCGGATCGGCCTGCAGGGCGACGGCGACTCACTCGTGCTGCCCCTGCTCGCCACGCAGATCCTGTGGATCAACCTCGTGACCGACGGTGCGCCGGCGCTGGCGCTCGGCATCGATCCGACGGGCCGCGACGTGATGCGCCAGCCGCCGCGGCCGGCCGGTGAAGGCGTGCTCACCGGGCGCATGTGGCGCGGTATCGGTGGCATCGGGGTGCTCATGGCGGTCGGCACGCTGCTGGTGCTCGATGCGTCGCTGCCCGGCGGGATGATCGCGGGGTCGGGCAGCCTCCCGTATGCGCAGACGATGGCGTTCACCACGCTGGTGCTGTTCCAGATGTTCAACGTGGTGAACGCGCGATCAGACGAGCAGAGCGCGTTCGTCAGGCTGTTTGCCAACGGGTGGCTGTGGTTCGCGATCGCGCTCTCGGTGGCGCTGCAGGTCGCCGTGGTGTACACGCCGGCATTGCAGCAGGGGTTCGGCACGGTGGCCCTGACACTGCGCGACTGGGCGGTGTGCGTCGCCGTTGGCAGCAGCGTGTTGTGGCTGCGCGAACTGGGCAAGTGGCTCGGCCGCCCGGCGCAGGCCGGCGCCGCGCCGCACGTCGCCGACGCCTAGCGTCGTGCCGCCGCGCGACGAGCGCCTCGACGCTCGCCGCGCGGTGGGCCTTACGGAATGCGTGCGCCCGTCGAACGATCGAACACCGCGTTGCGCAGGAACTGCTCGGTCGTCCATGGCGCCGCCCCGCCACCGAGGTACTTCTGGAACCACTCGAGATGCGCGGTGTAGTACAGCGCCATCTCGTACCAGCTCGGCCAGTGCCCCGCATTGGGGAACACGATGAGGCGCGACGGAATCCCCTGGCGCTGCAGTGCCGTGAACAGTTGCAGGCTTTCGGTGTACGGCACGCGATAGTCGCGTTCACCTGTCAGCACGAGCATCGGCGTCTTGAACGACGTGGCGTATGTCGAGGGTGACACCTTCACGTATTGCTCCGACGTCCACGGCGTGCCCTTGAAATCCCACTCGGGGAACCACAACTCCTCGGTCGCGCCCCAGAACGAGGCATTGTTGTACATCCCCATCATCGAGGCGAGCGTCTTGAACCGCGTGGTGTGGCCCGCGAACCAGTTCATCATGTAGCCGCCAAACGACCAGCCCATGGCGCCCATGCGGTCCTTGTCGACGTAGGGCAGCTGCTCGAGCGCGTCGGTCACGGCCATCAGGTCGCCGAACACCTTGCCGCCGTAGTCGCCCGAGATCTGCGCGGTGAACTCCTGCCCGTAGCCGACCGACCCGCGCGGGTTGGGGAACGCCACGACATACCCGGCGCCGGGGTAGACCTGCCAGTCGCCGCGGAACGCATCGCCCCACATCTGCTGCGGTCCGCCGTGCACGTTGAGCACGAGCGGGTACTTCTTCGCCGGGTCGAAGCCCGTCGGCTTGACGATGAAGACGTGGATGCGTGCGCCGTCGGCCGCCGTCACCCACATGGTTTCTGCCGGGCGCACGTCGACCTCGTCGATCAATGCATCGTTGAGCTTCGTCAGTTGTCGCGGCGCACTGGCAGAGCCGAGGGTGGCGCGGTACATCTCGACGGGGCGTCCGACCGACCGGCTCGTGAACACGACGTCACGGCCACCGTTGACCAGTTCGAAGTGGTCGATCGTCGCGCGCTCGAGCACCCTGGTGATGGCATTGGTGGCGATGTCGAAGCGGTAGAGCGGCGTATTGCCCTCGACCTGGGCCTGGAACACGATGGCCTTCGAGTCGGGCGTCCACTGGAAACCGTCGATCCAGTTACGGAACGACTCGGTGACGACAGTGCGGAGGCCCGTCTGGCGGTCGAGCAGCGCGAGGCGGAACAGGTCGGACTCGTAGTTCGGCACCTGTTGCACGCGATACGCGAGGTAACGGCCGTCGGGCGAGTACACCGGGCTGCCGTCGAACGCGAGGTTGTCGGGCGTCAGGTTCCGCGCGTCGGTCGACTCGACCTCGAGCGAGATGCGGAACAGGTCGTTGTTGGTCGACAGGGCCTGGTCCTTGACGCGCTTCGACTCGAAGACGAACTCGCGCCCGTCGGGCGAGAACGCGAACGGCGTTGGCCCGCCGAGCGAGAACGGCGGTGAATCGTCGTTGCCCGGCGTGAGATCGCGCACCGCGCCAGACGCGACGTCGACGCGCACGAGATGCGTGCGCTTGCCGTCGCGCCAGTCGGTCCAATGCCGATACAGCAGTTCGTCGGCCATGTGCGCCTTGAGCGGACCACCCTCCCACCGCTCGGCGATCTTCTTGTTGCAGGCATCGTCTGCGTTGCACTCGGGGTAGACGTCCGTGGCGAAGACCATCGCTTTCGAGTCAGGCGTCCACACCGGCGTCGAAACACCAGTCGAGATCGACGTGACCTTGCGCGCTTCGCCGCCCGTGGTGGGCATCACGTAGATCTGCCCCGATCCGTCGCGCGTGCTGACGAACGACAGCCACTGGCCGTCAGGCGAAAACGAGGCGTCGCTCTCGTTGCCGGCGCCAAACGTGATCTGCCGGGCGTTGGCGCCGTCGGCACCGATCATCCACAGCTTGCTCGTGCGCTTCGCGCGCGGCAGGTCGGTGGTCGTGACGGCGTAGACAATCGACCGCTCGTCGGGCGAAACGGCGAAGCCGCCGATGCCCGTGACGCGGTAGAGATCCTCGATGGTGAACGCGCGCTTCTGCGCGAACGCGTCGGCCTGGCAGGCCAGCGCAATCGCGAGCGCGATGGCGGGAACACGGGACATGAGACCCCCTGGATACGACGCAACCACTGCCGCGACGCGATTCTACGCCTCCGGCGCCCGTGTGCGGCTGGCGGGCGGCGACATCGGGGGGTGTCGCGGGCCATGCGGGCTCACTCGCGGCCGGCAGGGCGTTCGAGCACCTGGACGCGCAGGTTCCGCGTCGTGACGTCGCCGCGTGCGATCGATACGCGCGTCGCGTGGTCGGCTATGGTGCCGAACAGCTGCGGGTGGTCCTCGAGCGAGATATCGCTGCTGACAGCGGCCACGTAGTAGTCGCCGTCTGGAAGCGGACCAAAGAGGAACCGACCGCCCTGGCATTCAGACATCGCCACATGGCGCGAGGCCGCGTGCCAGCGCGCCCGGTCGGTGCTCAGGGCCAGCACGCGGCATCGTTCGCGCGGAACCCCAGGCCACGTCACCGCCCCGGCGACCAGGCCGCCGGTCGACGTGAACTCCAGCTCGACCTCGGCGTCGTCGAACGCGGTGACGGGCAGGGCCTCGTCTGTGTGATCGTGGCCGTTCACCAGCACGCGTTCGAGCCTGAAGCCGGGTGGAGGATCCACGACGCCGAGTTCCACCGTGTCTGAGAGGGCCTGCACCGCGAAAGTCCCATCGGGCGCAATCTCGGAGACACCGACGCTCGTGAGCATCGACCAGGCATCCAGCACGCGCTGCGACACGACGCCGGTCCGGTGCCACGAGGCCGGCGCCGGGCCCGTGCGGACGACGACGCGTCCGCGGATTACCGGACGTTCGCGGATCGTGATCCGCACCTGCGCGGGCTGCGCATCGACATCGACGAACGTCACGGCGCGCATCCGCTTGGCCGGCCTGCCCGGCCCGATAACGCGCAACGCCTCGACTCGCCATCGCCCCTGCGGGACGACATCGAACGCGAACGCACCGCGTGGATCAGACACGGCGCTCAACTCGGGAGCTTCGCCCTCGGCCGCCTCGTCGCGCGAGACGAGCACCATGGCCCCGGGCACCGCGACGCCGTCGGCGTCGACCACCACGCCCGACAGCGACGAGGTCGTCTCGGTCGCGAGGCGAATCGTCGCGCCGGCGTGCTCCTGGGGACCGTCGATCATGAACACCGTGGCGGCGGCGCTGCGCGACGTCCCTGGCGCCCACGTGACCTCTGCGAGGGCCGTCGTGTCTGGCACGTCGGCATGGTCCGGTCCCCGGCGGGGCAGGACGCCGACGACGTAACGGTCTGCAGGCAGGGTGTGCAGGCGGAACCGGCCACGATCATCGGTCGTCGCGCGGAACGCCGTGTCGAAGGCCGGCCGGCCGATCGAGACCTTGATGCCTCCGCTCATGGCGCCTCGCCAGCGCATCGCGGACTCGAGGCCCGCATCGACGACGGCGATCCCGCCAAGGGCCACGACCGTGCGACCCGCGGCTGGCAGGCCGTTCGCGTCGATGACCTGCCCGTCGATCGCGCCGCCGCGCACGAGGGCGATCTCGACGTCAGACAGCGTCGCGCCTGGCTTCAGCTCGTTCACCCCGCTGTCGGGCGGCACGTCATCGCCGGGCCACCTCGCGTCGAGAAACCCCGCGCAAATCACGCGAATCGACGCCCATCCGCCGGGCAACCCGGTGAACGTGAACTCACCGGCCCGGTTGGTCTCGACCGTCGTGCTGGCGCCTTCGATTGAGACCCGCACGGTCGCGCCGGCGATCGGGGTCCCGGTGTCTGCGGTGATGACGCGACCCGCCAGGCTCGAGGCGGCCTGCGCCGACGCGGCCGCGTGACACGCGAGGACGGCCGCGAGTGCGAATGACAACACGCGCGCCGCCACTCTTCGCGTCGCTCGTACGGGGCTGGCCAACAGGCGCATGACGACTCCAGGGCAGGGGCGGTCGTGCTGGCCGGCCTCAGGCGCGGCCACCGGCCGGTTCGCGCCGAGGCGTGGCATCCGTCGGGGGGCAGCGATATCGTAGCGTGACTCGCGCCAGCCAGCCGCCTATGGAACCCCGGGCTCGCCCCCGGCATCAGATCTGTGTCACGACACAGGAGCACCGACACCATGTCTGTCAGACCGATCAAGCAACTCATCCGCACGCAGCCGACCCTCGAAGGCGCGGGCGTCAAGCTTCAACGTGGGTTCGGCTTCGGCAACACGGCCGAGTTCGACCCGTTCCTGCTCTTCGACGACTTCCGCAACGAGAACCCGGCCGATTACCTGAAGGGGTTCCCGTGGCACCCGCACCGCGGGATCGAGACGATCACCTACGTGCTGGCCGGCACGGTCGAGCACGGCGACAGCCTCGGCAACCGCGGCACGCTGGGCGCGGGCGACGTGCAGTGGATGACCGCGGGGCGCGGCATCATGCACCAGGAGATGCCGCAGGGCGACCCGACGGGGCGCATGCACGGGTTCCAGCTCTGGGCCAACCTGCCGTCGGCGCTCAAGATGAGCGCCCCGCGCTACCAGGACGTGAAGTCCGACGAGATCCCCGACGTCGTCGATGACGACGGGACGCGCGTGCGGGTGGTGTGCGGCGAGTTCTGGGGCAAGAAGGGGCCGGTGGAGGGCGTCGCCGCCGATCCACGTTACCTGGACGTGTCGGTGCCGCCCGGCGGCCGCAAGCGCCTCGCCGTCGATCGGGCCCACCACGCGTTCGCGTACGTGTTCGCGGGGTCGGGGACGTTCCGCGACGCCTCGCGGCCGCAGAGCCTGCTCACCGAGGACGTCAACGGCGACACGTTGCGCTCGCTCCCGCACGAGAGCGAGAACCGCTCGCTGATCCTGTTCGATCGCGGCGACGAGGTGGTGGTGCAGGCCGGCGACGAGGGGATCCGCTTCCTGCTCGTGTCGGGGCGGCCGATCGAGGAACCGGTGGCGTGGTACGGCCCCATTGTCATGAACACCAAGGCCGAACTGCAGCAGGCCATCTCGGACCTGCAGAACGGGACGTTCATCTCGCGGTGATGCCCGATGGGGGACCAGCAGGCGCTGGTCCCCCGCGAGGTCGTGTCGCGCCTACTCGAGGCGCCTCAGCGCGAAATCGGTGCGCGCGCCGGTCGGACTGATCGCCACGCCGGTCGTGCGGCCGTTGGCGATCGGCAGCTTGATCCGGTTGGTCCAGTTGTTGAACCAGGTCGAGATGACCTCGTTGCCCTCGACGCGCCACTTGCCGACGTTCTCGCCGGCACTCGGTGCGCTGATCGTGCCGTCGGCCTTGTAGACGTGCACGTCGGTGAAGGAGCCGGCCCGGTATTCCCACCTGCCGACGATCGACGCGTCGGCACCCGCCGTGCCGCCGGCGGGCGGAGCGGCGTGAGACGACGGGGCCGCGCCGATGCGCGTGAGCGTGATGCTGGCGCGCGCCCCCGCCGGGTCGACGCTGACGCCCGACAACGTCGTGCCGGCCGACAGCGTGAACCGGTTCTGCCACTTGTTGTGCCACACCGAGACGACCTCGTTGCCTTCGACGTGCCACGTCGCGCGCGACTGTGGCGACGCCGGTGCCGTGACGGTGCCATCGGCGTGGTACTCGTGCACGTCGGTGAAGTTCCCGCTGCGGTACGTCCACTTGCCCACGATTCCCGCGCCACCGGCCGCACCGCCGCCTCCGCCGCCCCCGCCGCCGCGACGCGCGCCCGTCGCGGTCGCGTAGATGTCGAGCGTCGCCGAGACGCCCGGCGTGTGCGTCACGACCTTCACGAAGTAGAAGCGTCCCTCGCGCATCCGCTCGGTGGTGACGGTGCGCAACCCGTTGTCCATGCAATCGAGCGGGCAGGCCGTGTCGGCGACACACACGTCCCACCGGCCTTGGCCCGTGACGGTGGCCGTCAGGCGGCCGTCGGGGGGCTGCGTGACGCGCCAGCAGCTCGAGGGGCTGACGGCCGGGAAGTTGATCGTGAACTGTGCGGGGATGTCGAGCGCGATCGCCGTGCCTTGTGCAGACGCGGTGACCGGTGGCAAGCCCAGGGCGGCGACAACGAACAACCAGATGACGCGACGCATGATGCCCCCTGCGAGCGAAACGACCGGCCTCAAGGATACTGCAGGGCTGGTGGGACGCGGCAGGCCAGGGGCCGGGGTTGTGACGATTCCACCCGTGGCGCATCCTGTCGATCGTCGCTCACACGAGGAACCTGCCCATGCGCCGCCTGCCCCGGTACGCCGCTCCGCTCCTGTTGACCATCGCCGCCGCTGTCGTCGGCTCGCCGTGGGCACCTGCCCAGGCGCAGGAACCACCGCACGGCCGACCCGCCGGCGAGATTCCGGCCACACTCCAGCCCGCGCTCGCCCGCGCCGAGCAAGGGATGAACGCCCTGCAGGCCGGGCTGCTGGCGCGCCTGCGTGAACAGATGACGAGTGGCGGACCGGCGAGCGCGGTGTCGGTGTGTCGGGACGAAGCCCAGGCGATCACGGCACGCATCGCGCGCGAGCAGGGCATCACGATGGGGCGAACCAGCCACGCCCTGCGGAACACGGCAAACGGGGCGCCGGCGTGGGCGTCGGCGCTGGTGCGCGACAGCGCCGGCAGCAAGGCGGCCGCGCAGGGCATCCGCGTCTTCGATCTTGGCGATCGCGTGGGCGTCGTGCGCCCGATCGGCTTCGCCGACATGTGCGCGTCGTGCCACGGCGCACCATCGGCCATGGCGCCCGCGATTCGCGACGTCATCGCGTCCGCGTATCCGCGTGACGCGGCGGTGGGCTTCGTCGCGGGCGACCTCCGCGGATGGATGTGGGCCGAGGTGAAGAAGCCCTGACGAGTGCGTGGGCTCGGCACGGGGTAGGCGCAGGGCTGGCCCGCGCGTGCAGGTCGCCATCCTGCAGCCCGGGCAGCCTCAGCCGCGAGTGCGTCATGGTGACCGCATCCAGCCAGAAACATGCCGTTTCTGGGTTCCACAACCCTCAACTGGGTTTATGATCCCGGCCTCACGCACGACCAAGACGCCACGACGACGGCAGGCGCGACCGCTGCCGGGCGGAGGCCCCCATGGCTACTGGTGACGCGCCATTGGCTGGCGCAGCTGACGCAACGTTCCGCGCCCTGCTCGAGGCTGCGCCCGACGCATTCGTGATCGTCGGCGCCGACGGGCGTATCGGGATGGTCAACGCGCAGGCAGAACTCCTGTTCGGCTACACGCGCGACGAGCTCATCGGCCGATCGGTCGACGAGCTGGTGCCGGAGCGCTTCCGTGGCCTGCACCCCGGGCACCGCGCGCAGTTCTCCGCCGACCCGCGCAGGCGACCGATGGGCACGGGCGTCGAGTTGTTCGGCCGCCGCAAGGACGGCACGGAGTTCCCGGCCGAGATCAGCCTGGCACCTGTCCCGACCCCGGCGGGCACCCTCGTGATGACGGCGATCCGCGACGTCACCGAGCGTGCCCGCCTCGAAAAGCGGCTCGTCGAGGCGAGCCGGCTGAAGAGCGAGTTCCTCGCCAACATGTCGCACGAGCTGCGCTCGCCGCTCAACGCCATCATCGGGTTCGCCGAACTGATGCACCGCGGCAAGGCCGGCCCCGTGTCTGACGAGCACCGCGAGTACCTGGGCGATATCCTCGCGAGCTCGCGTCACCTGCTGCTGCTCATCAACGACGTGCTCGACCTCGCGAAGGTCGAGTCAGGGCGCATGGAGTTCGTGCCCGAGCGCGTCGACATCGAGGAACTGGCCGACGAAGTCCGCGACGTCGTGCGCGGCCTGATCGTCAATCGCGATCTCACGATCACCGTGGATGTCGACCCCGCCGTCGACACGGTCGACATCGACGCGTCGCGCACGCGGCAGATCCTCTACAACTTCATCTCGAACGCCATCAAGTTCACGCCCGACGGCGGCGCGATCCGCGTCCGCGTCGTCGGCGATGGACCCGACCGCTTCCGGATCGAGGTCGAAGACACGGGCGTCGGCATTGCGCCAGAGGACGTGTCGCGGCTGTTCGTCGCGTTCGAGCAGCTCGACCCCGGGGCGTCGAAGCGCTACGCCGGCACCGGGCTCGGGCTCGCGCTGACGAAGCGCATCGCCGAGGCACAGGGCGGGCACGTGGACGTGCACAGCGCGCCCGGCGGGGGCAGCACGTTCTCGGTGACGCTCCCGCGCCACGCGGGAGCGCCCGAGGCCCCGGAGCGGCACCGCGTCGCGCCGGCCGTCGGCTCGCGCACGGTGCTGGTCATCGACGACGACCGGATGTCGCTGCACCTGGCGAACGCCGCGCTGCGCGACGCCGGCTTCACGCCCATCTGCCTCTCGGATCCCGAGCAGGCGCTCGCCGTCGCGGAGCGCGAGCCGCTCGCCGCGATCGTCGTCGACCTGCTGATGCCGGCCATCAACGGCTTCGAACTCGCGGCGCAGCTCCGCCAGATCGTCAGGCCGGAACTGCCGCTGATCGCCTGGACCGTGAAGGACCTGTCACGCAGCGAGCGGATGCGCCTGCAGTCGGGGGCCGTCGGCGTCGTGGGCAAGGACGCGACCGGGGCCGGCGGCCTGGTCGAAGCGCTGCGCGCCGCCACCGGGCGCACCGCGGCACCCGAGGCGGAACACGATGCCCGACACCATCCTGGCCGTCGATGACAACCCGCAGAACCTGAAGCTGGTGCGCCTCCTGCTCGCCGCCGAGGGACACCACGTGGTGACGGCCGCAGGTGCCGACGAGGCGCTGCGGGTGCTCGAGACCACTACGCCCGCCGTCATCCTGATGGACCTGCAGATGCCGGGCATCGACGGCCTCGAGCTGACGCGGCGCCTCAAGGCCGACCCTGCACGCAGCGAGATCGTCGTCATCGCGCTCACCGCCTACGCGATGCGCGGTGACCGGGAACGTGCGCTGGCGGCAGGCTGCGACGACTACGTGACCAAGCCGATCGACACGACCGCCCTGGTCAGCCTGGTGACACGGTGGCTCGAACGGGCGTGACCGGCCCGGCGGTTCCCCCGGGTGTAGCCAGGAGCAGGCTTGACTCACCCCTGAGCACCACTCCCCCGCACGGCTGCACGCCCCACGCCCACGTCGTGCCTGGACCATCGCGTACCCGTCACCGCGTCGCGCGTGTGGCAGACGCCGCCTGCAGCGACTCGACGTGTCTGACTACATTGAACATCGCGAGGTGCGCGAACGACTCGGATGAGTAGTTGTCACGGAAGACCTGCGGCCAGTTGGCCATCGCGACGCGAGGCTTCGCCCCGCTGATGACGTGCTGGCTGACGTGCAGGGCGTTGAACGCGCGGTCGCGTTCGCAGATTCTCGTGAGATCCGGCACGGCCACCGTCAGGTGCTTCGCCGCAGGTCCGTCTCCGCGTCCTGCCTTCCCGTGACACACCGCACAGTAGGCATCGTAGACCTCGGGGCCGTCGATCGACGAGATGTGCCTGGCGGTAACCCACTTGATACGCTCGGCCCCTGGCGACGCCGCCGCGCAGACGCCGAAGGCCACGGCGATCGCTGGCACCAGCTGTGACAGCGTGAAGACGACACGACGCATCTCACACCTCCTGCGGCAGGGGCATCGGGGCGTGCGGCAACGCGCCGTCGCACGCGTGCCCATGTCCGCATAGGCGGAAACGGCCCCGAAGAACTGGCACAGGAGCCGACGCCGAGATACCGCGTCGGCCGTGACGTTCGAACCATCCCACACCAGCCTGGTGCCGGAGATCGCCGACGCGACGCGCTGACCATTGGTCTGGCTCCACGTAAGGTGCGTCGCGGTATCGAGGAGGTGATCCCACACGCTCGGGAACCCTGCAAGGAAAGCTCACGTCGACCCGCTCGTGTACGTCTGGAATCCGAGGCCGTGGGCGAACTCGTGAAGGGCCACCGCCGCGAGGTGCACCGCGTCGGCCGGAGGATTGCCGTCAATGCCCAGGTAGAACGGCTTCCCGGTCAGGCAACCGCTCTGCCCCAGGCGGCTGTTGAACCTCGCCCTGATGTCAGCCGTTCCGGGATCGACATCGAACCCCGTCAGGCTGTTCGCGCGCGGCGATATCGGAATTGTCCGCGCCGTTCTGGCCGCAGGCAACTACGCCGGCTGGACCGGCGAGCAGCAGCAGACGTTCCTCGGCTTCAACCCGACCGGCGGCGGCAGCGGACGCCACCCGTAGCGCCCGCCGCCGGACGTCGCTCATACTTGCACGACACGAGAACGCGCGCGCGCAGACGTCGTCACCTGCCCGATCGCGCAAGGCTGTCACGCGTTCCCAGGAATGAGGCGCTCCATGATCGCTCGTACGCACGTCGTCACGCTGGCCGTCGTTGTCCTTGCGGCGTCGGGTCGCGTCGCCGGCGGCCAATCCGCGCCCGTCGCCGGTGACACCGCGGCGCTCGCGCCGCGCCTCCAGGGGCTGGGCACGCACACCATGCGCGTGTCGAGCGACAACCCGGACGCCCAGGCGTTCTTCGACCAGGGACTGCGGCTGCTGTACGCCTTCAACCACGCGGAGGCACGGCGCGCGTTCCAGGAAGCCGCTCGGCTCGATCCCCGGTTGGCCATGGCGCGGTGGGGCGAAGCGATGACGCTTTCGGTGAACATCAATGCCCCGATGACGCCCGAGGCCGGCAGGCTCGCGTACGCGGCCGCCCGGGACGCTCGCGCCCTGGCGGGCTCGGCAAGTGCGCGAGAGCGCGCCCTCGTCGAGGCGCTCGCCACACGCTTTGCGCCCGACGGTGCGGCGCCGCGGCCACCCCTCGACCGCGCGTACGCCGAGGCGATGACTTCCGTTGCCGCGACCTTTTCCACTGACGTCGACGTGCAGACGCTGTACGCCGACGCGGTGATGAACACGATGGCCTGGGACTACTGGCGCAAGGACGGGACGCTCAAGCCCGAAGCGGAACCCGTACGTCTCGCGCTGGAACGCGCGATCGCGAGGGAGCCGAATCACCCTGGCGCGAACCACTACTACATCCACCTGATGGAAGGCTCAAGCACACCCGAAGCCGCGGAGCCCAGCGCCGAACGCCTCGGCGGACTCATGCCGGCGGCGGGCCACATGGTCCACATGCCCGCGCACATCTACCTTCGCGTGGGACGCTATGCCGACGCCGCCGAGGCCAACGTGCGCGCGATCGCGGCCGACGAGGACTACCTGGCGCAGTGCCAGGCCCAGGGCCTCTACCCGGTCAGCTACTACCCGCACAACCTGCATTTCCTGTGGGCGGCGGCGACGATGGAGGGGCGTCGCGACGTGGCGATCTCGGCGGCGCGGCAGGTTGCCGCCAAGGTGCCGCATCACCATGCCGGCGCGCTCGCGTGGACGGCCGACTTCCCGGTGACGCCCTGGCTCGCCTACGTGCGCTTCGGTCGCTGGCAGGAGATGCTGACGGAACCCGCGCCACCGATCACCGAACCGTACGCGACGGGCATCTGGCGATACGGCCGCGGGCTCGCGTTCATCGCGCGCGGCGACGAGCGCCGGGCAGAGGCAGAAATCGAGGCGCTCGAGTCGGTGCAGGCACACGAGGCGTTTCGAACCGTCCTCAAGGACTCGCCCCTGCTCACGAACCTGCAGATCGCCGCGCGCATCGTCCGCGGTGAGCTGGCGTCGCGCCGGGGGAACCACGGCGATGCCGTTCGCCTGCTGCGAGAGGCGACGGCGCTCGAGGACGGCATTCCGTACAACGAGCCGCCCGTGTGGCACCAGGCGCCGCGGCACGTCCTGGGCGCACTGCTGCTGGCGGCCGGTGCCGCCGCCGAGGCCGAAGCCGAGTATCGGCGTGACCTCCAGCGATTCCGGCGCAATGGCTGGTCGTTGTTCGGGCTCTGGCAGAGCCTCGTCGCGCAGCAGCGGACCGACGAGGCGCAGCGCGTGCGCGCGGAGTTCGACCAGGCATGGGTCCGTGCTGACGTCACGCTGACCTCGTCGCGCATCATGACGAGCGATCTCACGGCGCGCTCGGCCCGCGTGGGTCACCCGCCCGGGGGGCTTGCCGAGAAGTTCCTGGCGCTGTCGACGGGCGTCCGCATGGAGTACGTGGAGCAGGGCCCAGCTGACGGGTTGCCCGTGATCTTCCTGCACGGGGTCACCGACTCCTGGCGCTCGTTCGAGCGCGTGTTGCCGCTCCTGCCCGCGCACGTGCGCGCGTTCGCGATCTCGGCACGAGGCCACGGAGACTCGAGCCGGCCCGATCGCGGATATCTGATCGCGGACATGTCGGCAGATCTTCACGCGTTCACGACCGCCCTCAAGATCGACAAGGTCATCCTCGTCGGCCACTCGATGGGCGCGATGGTGGCGCAACGCTTCGCCGCCGACCATCCCGACCATGTGGCGGCCGTCGTCCTGGCGGGCGCCTTCGATACGTTGTTCCAGGATCGCGTGCTCGCCGACTTCTACCGGACCGCGATCGAACCGCTCGCGGATCCGATCGATGCAGGATTCGCCCGCGAGTGGCAGTTGAGCACCGTCGCGGGGTCGATGGACGCGGCGCACCTGGACGCGGTCGTCGCCGAAACGCTGAAGGTGCCCGCGCGCGTCTGGCGCGAGGCCTTCGGCGGGTTCCTCGCCACGCCGGACTTCACCGCTGACCTTCGCCGCGTCGCGGCCCCCGTACTCCTGGTGTGGGGAGACAAGGACGCGTACGTGGACCGGCCCAGGCAGGATCGCCTGCTCGCGGCGCTCCCGGCGGCGCAGCTCACCGTCTACAAGGACGGCGGTCATGCCATGCACTGGGAGGATCCCGCGCGTTTCGCGTCCGACCTGGTCACGTTCCTGGCAACGGTGGAGCGTGCAGCCACCCACGCGGGCGGCCGTCACCCTCGCCAGTGAGGAGGCGGCCGCCTGTGCAGCGCGTGTCGCCCGGCCTGCTTCACGCGCTCACCCGTCGTGCGATCGAGCCCTTCGTAGAGGCCGTCGGACGAGGTGGCCACTGCCGGGCATCCCGTCACCGTGCGCGCCGTGGATCAAGGCACAACCGTGCCTGCGCGGGGCCGCGGTGGCGGGCCGAAGGCGCTACGGCGACACCGCCGCGCTCGTCCGGCGCATCAGCCGCGAGGCCCGCTCCCACGCAGCCTCACCCACCCGCCTGCCGAGCCGCTGGCCCTCGACGTCGGCCTGCTCGAAGTGGATGCCGCCGAGGCGCCGCGAGTAGCCCGCTTCTCGCGCGGCCTCGCTGAACGTCGCCCACGACAGCACGATGGCCCGCGCCGGGACTCGGCGCGGCTCGATCACCGACGACCCCGCTGCGACCGTGTGCGAGAGATCCATGCGATCGCTGCCGGTGAAACGCCGCAGGATCTCGGCCGCCGCGGCGCTGAACGTGCTGTGTCCCGAGACATACTCGGGGAAGGGCGGCGTGACCTGGTTGGCGCGCTGGTAGGGCATCCACGCCTCGCCGGCGATCTCGCGCGTGCCCTGGCCCGGGCCTCCCCAGGCCCGCACGCGCGTCGCCGCGTACAGGTGACGGATGGCCGTGATCGGCCTGACGTAGTCGTAGTGCATCTTCGCGTCCCACGCGGCGATCGAGGCGTCCATCAGCGCGTTGTTGAGCACGAAGAACATCTGCACGTCGTCTCGGAGCGCGTGGGCGTCGCGCCGCGAGACCTGCTGGGCGAGCAGGTTCCAGTGGCCCGGCGGCGTCTCGCTCTGCGGGCCGTCCATCCAGTACTCGACGATGGCCTTGTCGTGGTCGGTGAGCGACGCCGAGATGCGGAGCAGGTCGTCGGCCTGCGCGGTGAACACCGCACCGGGATACCGCGCGGGCGCTGGCGGCCGCGTCGCCGAACCCACCTTGAACGCAAACGTCTCGACGCGCCCCCAGTGCGGCACCAGGCAGGTGGACGAGGCCAGCGTTGACGATACGACGGGACGCCACCGCCCTGGGTCGACCAGGGTCGTCAGCGTGTTCACGGGCCTGTAGCCCGTGTAGTCGGAGTACGGCGCGCCGCCGTTCTCGTCGCCCAGCTGGTTGGCGCCGTCACGATGACGCTCCGCGAGGACGCGCGCGCACGCGGCGCGACCAACGCCCTGCGGGTCACCCGGCGCGATCGTGCGCGTCGGCACCAGGCCGAGTCGCGTCATCTGGTCGCGTGCGACCTGCCGGTGCCGCGGAAACACGTCGAGAAACGCCCAGTAGGCCGATTCGTTGAGCGCGGCGTGTTGCATCTCGGGCCGGCGTTCGCCAGCCGGCCGGCGCCCGCGCGCCCCGGCCTGGGTGCCAACCGCCTCGTCGTCGTAAGCGGCCCAGGCGTCGTAGATGCAGGTGTGCAGGATGGCGAGCGCCCGCGCCGCCACGGGCGGTCCCATCTTCGACTCGCGGATCGCCTGCAACGCGAGAGCGTTCCACTGCACCGCCTCGTTGTCGCCGGCAAGGACGTCGGGCGGACGCGACTGGGCGTCGGCGCGATGCGGGGCGACGATCAGGAGAGCCGACAGGCCGTATGCCAGCAGTCGTGGGTGCATGGCGTCCTCACTGGATCCTGAACGAGTAGGCGGCGAAGGCGCCGTTCGCGCCCGTCACCCGGATGGTGTACGTGCCGGTCGCCGGCAGCGTCCGGTTGCCGGGATCGGCCACGCATCCCGACATCTGGAGGTTGCTGAACACCACTTCGCCCGACGGCCCGGTCACGCTCCAGCGCAGATCGGGGAACCCGCCGCACGGGTTCAGGCTGTCGAAGTTCACCACCTGCGACGCCGTGCCGCTGAAGGTGTAGACATCCGACGCGCCAGGCGTCTCGAGCCGGCCCGCATCGTCGACCGGGACGTTGTCTGACACCGTGTCGCCAACCGCGATCGCGATGGGCGTGGGCGTCGGCACGTTCCAGGCGGTGACCGTGTAACCGGTGTAGTTGGGATTGACGGGCGTGTACGCGCCGTTGAAGCCGAACACCGTGATGGTGTAGGTGCCGGTCTGCGGCAGCGTGCGCTCGCCGGCGTCGACGACGCATCCGCTGATCTGCGCGCTCACGAACAGGTCGCTGCCGTCGGGGTTCTTCACGCTCCAGCGGAGATCCTGGAACCCCGACCCACACGGGTTGTCACTGTCGAAGTACACCTTCTGGCCGGCCGTGCCCGAGAACGTGTAGATGTCGGTGGCCCCCGGTTGCTCGAGATTGCCCGCACCGGCTGCCGGCACGCCGCTCGAGATCGTCTGGTTCAACGCGATCGCGATCGGCGCTGGCGGATTCGCATTCCACAGCGTCACCTTGTACCCAGTGTAGTTGGGGTTGACCGGCGTGTAGGCGCCGTTGAAGCCAGACACGATCACCGTGTACGTCCCGGTCTGCGCCAAGGTGCGCTCGCCGACATCGAGCACGCACCCGCTGATCTGCGCGTTCGCGAACAGGTCACTGCCATCGGGATTCCTCGCGGTCCAGCGGAGGTCCTGGAACCCCGACCCACACGGGTTGTCGCTGTCGAAGTACACCTTCTGCCCCGCGGTCGCGGTGAACGTGTAGACGTCGGTCGTGCCTGGCTGCTCGAGGTTGCCCGCACCGGCTGCCGGCACGCCACTCGAGATCGTCTGGTTCAGCGTGATCGCGATCGGCGCCGGCGGATTCGCGTTCCACATCGTCACCCTGTACCCGGTGTAGTTGGGATTGACGGGCGTGTACGCGCCGTTGAAGCCGGACACCGTCACCGTGTAGGTGCCCGTCTGTGTCAGCGTGCGCTCGCCGGCATCGAGCACGCACCCGCTGATCTGCGCGTTCGCGAACAGGTCGGAGCCGTCGGGGTTCTTCACGCCCCACCGCAGGTCCTGGAAACCGGCGCCGCACGGGTTGTCGCTGTCGAAGTACACCTTCTGTCCCGCGGTCGCCGTGAACGTGTAGATGTCCACGAGCCCCGGGTGCTCGAGGTTACCCGCGCCGGCCGCCGGCACGCCGCTCGAGATCGTCTGGTTGAGCGACACGGCAATCGGCGCCGGGTGGTTCGCATTCCACACGGTGGCGCGGTAGCCCGTGTAGTTGGCGTTGCCCGGTGTGTAGGCATCGTTGAAGCCGAAGACCGTGACGGTGTAGGTCCCCGTCTGCGCGAGCACGCGTTCGCCGGTGTCGGCCACGCACCCGTTGATCCCGCTGCTGACGAAGAGATCGCTGCCATCGGGGTTCTTCACGCTCCACCGGATGTCCTGGAAGCCTCCGCCACAGGGGTTGTCGCCGTCGAAGTAGACGCGTTGACCGGCGGTCGCCGTGAACACGTAGACGTCGGTCATGCCCGGCCACTCGATGTTGCCGGCGCCTGCGGCGGGCACGCCACTCGAGATCGTCTGGTCGAGGGTGATGGGCACCGGCACGGGCGTCGGGAGGTGCCAGATCTTCAACACGTAGGCGCTGGTGGCCCCGCTCACGCCGAACACGCGGACCTTGTAGACACCAGACAGTGGCAGCGTCTTCGTGCCCTGGTCGGCGACGCACGCCGACAGGCCCGCGTTCGAGATCAGCAGCGCACCAGAAGGATCGGTCACGTCGTAGCGCAGGTCCTGGAATCCGCCGCCGCAGGCATTCTGCGCGTCGAAGAAGACGCGCTGCCCGGCCGTCGCCGTGAAGCTCCAGGTCTGCTCCGCACCCGGCGTCGCGATGTTGCCGTTGATCGTGAAGTGCTCGCCGCCCGCGATGTTGCCGAGCACGACGCGGAACGTCCACGACGTCGGGACACTCGACACGTTGCCCGCGACGTCGCTGACGCCGGCGCCGACGACCGCGCGGTACAGGCCCGCGGCGAGCGGCGAGCCCAGGGTGAGCAGGCCGGTGCGGTTCTGCAGGGCGAAGGCGACGCTCGCGCCCGGCACCGCCACGTCATCGCCGTTGCCGGCGATGCCGTCAAGCCCTGCCGCGTGCAACGTGAAGTTCGACGGCGACAGCGACGCCGGCAGGACGGGCTCACTGAAGGCCGCGGAGATCGTCGCGATGCCCAGGTCGACCTCGGTGCCATCGCGTGGCGTCCGTCCGAGCACGGTCGGCGCCGTCGTGTCGGTCGTGATCTGGATCGTGGTCACGGCGGTCTCGGTGACGTTGCCGCCGGTGTCGATCGCCCGCACGCGCAGCGTGAACGATGGCTGCACGGTGTGCAGGGGCGTCATGCGACGCAGTTCGAACGGATACCCGACGTCGACGCGCTCGAGCACGCCGTCGACGTAGAACTCCACCGCCCGCACCTGCACGTCGTCGTCGGCGAGCGCCGTGACGCGGAAGACCTGTCCTTCCTCGGCGGTGCCCGCGGGCTGGTTCGTGACGAGCGACAGTGCCGGTGCGGTGGTCCCCGTGTCGGCCGCAAGGTAGTTGACCACCTGGACGCCCGAGGTCCCGTCGGCCACGAGTGCCATGCCGTTCGCAATCGCCGCCGCCCTCGCCTGCCCCGGGGTCGGGAACGTGACGATGCGCGTGTTCGTGTTCGTGGGCACCGACAGGTCGTAGAGCGCGACGTCCTGCGGTCCGTCGAGCACCGCGCTGCCATCGACGACGGCGAGCCCGGAGCCCGAGCCGGTGGGCACGATCTGTCGCCAGCCGAACTCGGGGTTGATGCCCGAGCCCGCGCTGTTGGTCGTCACTATTGCCGGCGCGAAGGGGTTCGCAAGGCTGAACACGTTGAAGCCCTTCGAGTGCACCGCCCACAACGTGTCGGTCGACGCGAACAGCCGTGGACGCACTGCCGCTTCCGGGTTGGGCCTGGGCGATGCCACGGTCTGCGCCAGCACCAGCGACGGCGTGAGCGGGAACGTGTGCACCGCGCCGTCAGACATCACGTAGAGCACGTCTCCCGCAATGGCCAGGTCCTGGATCGACTGGGCCACGGCGAGCGAGTCGAGCACCGACCCGCTTGCGACGTCGACCGAGACGACGCGGCCGTTGGTCGTGCCGACGTACGCGATGCCCGCGGCCTCGACGACGGCGCGCGCCGCTCCGCCGACGTCGACGAGGTGAACGATCGTCGCTGCGGGCGGATCCGTGACGTCGACGATCGCGAGCCCGCTGCTCCCGTCGGCGACGAGCGCGCGGGCCTGCGTACACGCAACGGCCAGGGCAGTTCCCGGCGTGTCGACCTGCCCGGCGAGCGTCGGCACCCCCCGTTCGAGCCGCAGGATCGCCAGCCCGGACGTGCCGTCGGCGACGAGCGCGATCGTGTCGGAGGCGCAGACATCCGTTGCCGTGCCCGGCGTGTCGATCGAGCGAATCACGCCGGTACGGGCGGGCCGGTTGTCGAGCGGGTCGAGCCCGAGCGCAATCTCGGCTCCGTCGTCCACGCCGTCATCATCCGAATCGCGATCGATCGAACTGGTGCCGTAGACCATCTCGGCAACGTCGGGAAGCGTGTCGAGGTCCTGGTCGCTCGCGGTGGCGCTGCCGAGGTAATACCGGGGGAAGCGGACGCGTTCCCCGGCACGAAGTCGTGGGTACGCAACCGCGAACAGCCGCTTCGGCGCGAAGTAGAAGGTCGCCTGGATCACCGTCTGATCGGGTGGCACGAACAGGTGGTACTCGCCCTGCGCGCGCGTGACGCCGCGGTCGGTGAAGAACCCGGTGGGCGTGAGGATCTGCGCGGCGTACGGCGTCGGTTCGCGGGGTTCGAAACCCGGCGGCCGGCCGACGTGCGCCTCGAGTTCGACAATGGCGACCTCGAGGTTCTGGATGTAGGTCTTCAGCCACGCGACGGCGTCGCCGCCTGCGGCCTGGTCGGCGCTGGCCGCCAGCGCGTTCAACTCGTTGCGCTCGACCTGCGGGATCGCGGTGGCACGCGCGACCGCATACGGATAGAGCCTCTGCGCGAGTTCGCGTCCTGATGCGATCAGGCTGTCGGCCGTCGCGTTGGCCGGGGGACCGGTGACGATGCCCCCGGTCGCCGCACCGTCGCGGCACTGCCGGTTCTGCGTCTCGACGAGCAGGCCAACCGCCTGCTCGGCATACGCGCTGGCCAGCACGATATCGGCGATCGCCGAGGGATTCGCGGTGAACTCGAACGCCACCAGCGCCGCCCGCGCGGCGTTCGCCGCGTAGATGCGGCCTTCATAGGCGGCGAGTGACACGCACGAGTCGAGCGGCGTGCCGAGCGGCATGGTGACACGGACGTCTGCACCCGTCACCGGTGTGTCGGTCGTGGCCAACTCCACCAGGGGACCGCCGCCAGGCTGGTGGAGCGACTGTTCGTACTGGGCCATCGCGCCGTTGAGCCAGTTCTGGAACGCCTGCTGCGCGGTTCCCAGGGGGTTCGTCAGCCAGTCCCACCAGTTGTTGGGGTTGGGGGGCGGTTTCGGGCACGCGTCCAGGCTCCCGCCTCCGCCGCCTCCGCCGCACCCCGGCGGGTCGGGCCCGGCCGGGGGCGGCGACGGGAAGTGCCACCCGGGCGCGAGCACGCCGACGCCAGGCAGCGTGCACACGAGCGTGCCCGCGGCGTTCACGCGCATGGGCCCCACGGGATCCCAGCGTCCCGCGTCGTGGTTGAACGACAGGAGTTCCTGCAGCGTGCCCGGCGCGGCGATGATGCCCGTCACCGGGTCGGGGAGGTTCGGAAAGCACACCGGCACCGGCGTGTCGAAGTTCGTCGCGCCGATCGCCTGCACCGAGATCACCAGCCCCGGCCGTGCACCGGGCGGAAGCGGCGCGGGCAGGCGCTGCGGCGGCACCGGGATGATCACCGCCTGCGTCGCATCGTTGCCCGCATCGTCGGTCGCACTGCCCGGCGCGACCAGGGCGCCCACCAGCGACCACAGCGATGCATCCACCGTCGGGAACATCACCCGCAGCTGCGCGATCCCCGCCGGCCCGAATCCCACCATCGTCGGCGCGCTGGGCGACAGTGCCGTCACGTCACCCATCGCCATCGGCGGCAGGTACACGTGGAACGGCGTGCCGTCCATCGTCAACTGCGTGGACTGCCCCGCGATGCTGTGGAACGGCTTGCCCACGCTCGGGTACATGAACCCGGCCGGCGCGTTGGTCGCCGTCGTGCCGTCGATGTGCACGAAGAACTCGGGCGCCGGCATGTCGTGCAGGATGAAGTAGCCGGTGCTGTCGGTCACCGCGTTGGCCTGCGGCAGGCCGTCAACCCGGATCGTCGCGCCCACGACGGGACGGTTGCCGCCGTTGGGCAGCAGGTTGTACGCGTCGTAGACGTACCCCCAGACGTCGGTCCCGCCGATGCGCGTCATCCCCACCGTGTCGAAGTCGAGCAGCAGCGTGCCGCCTGGCTGGTTGTCGCCGTCGACGTCGATCGCCTGGCCCGACTTCGCGAACAACGCCGCACCCACGAGCGTGACGCGCACGCGCGTCGCCCCAGGCAACGGCTGCTGGTAGAACAACGTGACCTTCCGCCGATCCGACGACACCTCGATCCGCGCCGCCAGGGTTGCGCCAGCGGCCTGCGCGAACAGCACGCCCGAGTTGACGACCGTCGCCGGCGCCAGGGGCTGCGAGAAGTGGACGATGGTCTCGCGCGTGACGCCGACGTTCACCTCGCCGCCCACCGGCGACGTCGTCACGGTTGCCGTCTCGATCCCGATCGGGTCGCTGCCGCGCGCGATCTCCTCGCCATCGCTCACGCCGTCGTTGTCGGTGTCGGTCGCCTGCGGGCTCGTGCCCGCCGCAGCTTCACTGGCGTCGGTGATGCCGTCGCCGTCGGTGTCGGTCGTGCTGACCACCGGGGTCGCGAGCGCATCGGAACCGGCCGCCCACGACTCGCCCGCGGTCGAGTCGTAGATCGCGCGCTCGACGACGAGGGCGAGCGCGGGCGTGCCCGTGCTCTCGATCACCGCCCCGAAGCGGCGCCCCGCCGCTTCCGGGAACTCGGGGCCGACGGCCACGTTGAAGCGGCTCGTCGCGCCCACGGTGAACGTGCGCTCGGCGGTCGTGCCGTCTTCGAAGAACAGCCGCACGCGCACGGGCCCAGGAGTGGCCGACGTGTTCGCGACGAGGATGTAGGTCTCGGTGGCGGTCGCGCCGCCCAGCGACCCTTCGGCGAGCACCCAGCGAGGTCCGGTGACGGTCGAGCCCGCCGCGTTGTGCGCCTCGGCCCACGACTGCGCCGTCGGCCCCGGCCACCACAACGATCGCTCGACGATGATCGGCACGCCGTTGAGCGACGTCATCGTCGTCGACACCGCCGTGTCGGCCAGGATCGGATCCTCGTAGTCGACCCACACGTTGAAGCGGCTCTGCGGCGCGACCGTGTACTGACGCGTGATCACCTGTCCCGACGGGAGCAGGTAGCGGGCCTCGACCTGCGCGGCAGTGGTCGTGGGGTTGGCGACGAGCACGAACAGGTCGAAGTACGAACCCGTCGCGCCCTCGGCGAGGAACCAGTTCAGCGCCGGCGATCGCACCGCGGCACTCTCGTGGCCCGCGTTGAACAACCGTCCGCCGGTGCTGAGGTACAACGCTCGCTCGACGATGATCGGGACGCCGTTGGTGACCTGGATCACGGCCGACACGTCAGTGGCCGCGAGCCCGGGGTCTTCGAGATCGACCCAGATGTTGAAGCGGCTCGTGGGCGCCACGGTGTAGGTCTTGACGACTGGCGCGAGCGGCGCCGGGCGCAGGTAGGTCACCTGCACGCTGGCGGCGGTGGTGCCGGGGTTCTGCAGCAGGTAGAAGAGATCGAGTCCCGAGTGCGTGGCGCCTTCGGCGAGGTACCAGGTCGTGGCCGGTGACGCGACGCTGGTCTCGGCGTGACTCCCGTAGCCGGTCGCGTCCCAGGTCAGGGTGCGGTCCACGACCACCGGGAGGTCGGATTCGACGACCGTCGAGAACTCCGCGACTTCGAGGCCGGCCAGGTCCTTGGGCAGCACGGTGCGACGCGTGCGGGGGCCGATCGACTCGGTGCGCGTGATGACCGAGCCGTCGGTCTTGAGGAAACGGAGCAGGACGCGGGCGGTCGCCGCGTCGTCGGCGTTCACGATCGAGATGACCGTGGTGAAGAAGTCGCTCGTGGCGCCCTCGGCGAGGTAGCGGGTCGCGAAGCCACGTGGATGGCTCGTGCGCGCGAACTCCTCGGCATTCGTGAGGCCGTCGCGGTCGGGGTCGCCCGCGGCGCCATCGGCGCCGGTTCCAACGGCTGGGTTCAGGCCGTACGTCGTTTCCCAGGCGTCGGGCAGGCCATCGCCGTCGGCATCGGGTCCCTGCGCAGCCACGTCGATCGGGCTGAACGCCAGCAGGGAACAGGTCAGCAGCAACGACGGCACGTACCGGCGCGTCCACGCAGGCGCGCGCCCGCCGTTCGGAGGGAGCATCCGATCGGGCATGGTCCTACCTCAGCTATTCGCGACGTGACCGAGAGACGGGAATCCTAAACCAAAATGCGGAATCCGGGCCACGGCGGGGCCACGGCAGAGGGGGTGGGCCCGCCAGGAGGGCGGCCCGGGACGCGGCTCACACAGGCACTTGCGCGCCGGCCTGCCGCGCGCGTCGGGTTCATCAGTCGCCGTGGCCGCGCCGGATCGACTCGAACCTGGGCACCAGGTCGCTCTGCCCGATCGCCTCTTCGACCATCGACAGCACTCGCCTGATCCGGTCAGCGTTCAGCGTGGCACCGCGAAGCCGCCACAGCGTCGCGGCGTCATCGACGTCCTTGGAGCGACCGGCGAGGACCTTGGCGATCACGAGGTCCTCGGGGTCGATCACCGGCACACGCACCGACCCGGCATCGACGAGGTTCGCGCGCTCGATGAACTCGTCTTCGAGGCCCGAGCCTGCAAGCACGACGTCGAGTGGCATCCCCGTGCGACGGTGGACGAACGGGATGACGCGCGTGCGGCGCACGAACTCGGGGTCGTCGATTCGGAGCGAGAAACCCGCATCGCACATCGCTCGGGCAAACCGTTCGGGGTCGTCGGGATCGAGTCGAACGGTGACATCGACATCGGCGCTCAGCCGCGGCACGCCGTACATGACCACGGCCTGCGCCCCGAAGAGGTACCAGCGCCCCCAGCGGTCGAGCACGACCGACAGGTCAGCGATCAGCGAGAGGGCGTCTGGCTGGGCTGGCACGGCGGAGTTGGTCGGCAAGGCGCAGGTGGGCCTGAAAGTCGTCGCCACGGTCGGCGTCCGACGGCCATCCGGGATCGTTGGCGATCGCCTGCCGGCGCAGTTCCCCCGCGACCCGCAGGCCCTCGGCCGCGCCGAGACACGCGATCCGATCTCCCCAGTACTGGTCCTTGGCGTCGCGCGCCACGCTCCACTCGCGTGAGACGTAGCCGCGGATGTCGCGGGTGATCACGCCCGGCATTGTAGCGCGGGCAACAGCGGGTCAGGCCTGCTCGACGCCGTGCGCCGCGCCTACTTCGAGACGGGCACGGCCGTGATGCGGTGGTTGTCGAGGTCCGCAATCCACAGCCACCCGGCGTGCACGAGCACGGCGGCGGGGCGATTGAGGTGGCGGTCGTCGCTCCCGACGTCGCCCGCGACCCCTGCCACGGTCGTGACCGCGCCCGCCGGATCGATCTTCAGCACGCGCTGTGACTTCATGTCGGCGACGTACAGCGCGCCATCGGGGCCGCTGGCCACGCCGTGCGGCGTGGCGAGGCCTCCTGCCACCTGGATGTCGCCCAGCGGAGCGCCCGCCGTCCACGTGCGCAGCCGGTTCGCGCCGGCGTCGGCGATCACCATGCGGCCGTCCGTCATCCACGCGATGTCCATCGGGTACACCATGGTGTCGGGCGCCGCTCCGGCCACGGTCTCGACGCGGCCGCTCCTCACACGACGAATCGACGCGTTGCCGATGTCGGGCGTGTAGACCGCGCCATCGGCGGCCACGAGCACGGCATGCGGCGAGTTGAACGTGGCCGCCGCCACTGGCCCGTCGGTGTTCCCCTTTGTTTCAGGGGTCCCGGCCAGCGTCGTCACGTCGTACTCCCCGGGTGCATTGGCCCGCGGCGTCAGCACGCGCAGCGTGTGGCCCTCGGCCTCGGCGACGAGAATGCGGCCGTCGGGCGTCGTCGCGACGCCGTGCGGCGAGAAGATGCGCGCGGTCGCGGCGGGGCCGTCGGCGTGTCCCTTGCGGTCGGGCGCGCCCGCGAGCGTGCGCACGCGTCCATCCTTCGTAACGACGCGGATGGCGTGGTTGTAGATGTCCGACACCACGATTGCATCGGGGCCGAACGGCGCCAGGCGGATCGGCTTGTTGAAGCGGGCAGCGCCGCCGACGCCATCGGCGAATCCTGCCGTCCCGTTGCCCGCGACGACCGTCATCACCACGGCCGACGTGGCATCGCCCTTTGCGGCGGTGGCCGGTGTCGATGCACCGTGCGGGTGCGTGCCCGTCGAGGGGTGCGGCGAAGGCGCCGGACGCTGCTGCGTCGTGGGATGCGGTTGCGGCGACGGCGCGCCCGCGCTGGTCGGATGGGGCTGGGCGGACGGCGAGGTGATCGAGGCCGCGACAACACAGGCGGCGGTGGCGACGCGGAACGGAAGGCGATGCATCACGACGGGGGTTCCTTCAAGTCTGTGGGAACGCGGGGCCGCGTCGAACGCGGCCCGGGTGAAGCGGGCGTGCGCTACTTCGGCTCGGGCACCACCGGGTTCGTGTACGTCTTCTCGAGTGCGGCGATGTATTCGCCGAAGAGCGCCCGCGTGCCGTCGAACTCGCGCTTCACGGCCGCGCGGTAGTCGGCGCGCGTGGCGAAATCGAACAGGAGCGCCGTCATCGCCTGCGCCTGGATGGTGAAGCCGTTGTGGCCCACCGCGGTGTAGTTGTCGGCGTCCATCTCGTAGGTGTGGTACTGGCCGTCTGACGTGTAGCCGCTGAAGCCGAACCCCGGGATGTCGCGCGACACGCTGCCGCTCTCCTCGAAGCCCTGCGGCTTGCCCGGCTCGTCGATCACCTTGCCCGCGCCGAACTGCTTCTGGTACGCGAAGCCGACCTCGGCGAGCGTCGCCACCGAGATCCCGTCGCGCAGGCTGCCGTAGTTGTCGATCTTGACTTTGGTGCCCGTCGCGAGGGCCGCGGCCTTCGCGGCGTTGTCGACGAACTCGCGGACGGTCTTCAGGTACACCTCGTCGGGGTAGCGGATGTAGAACTCGGCCACCGCGAGGTCGGGGACGACGTTGGGTGCAGCGCCGCCCTCGGTGATGTAGCCCTGGATCCGCGCCTCGGGGCGGATGTTGCTGCGCACGGCGTCGATGTTGCCGAACAGCAGGTTCACGGCGGTCAGCGCGTTGCGGCCGTTCCACGCGGTCATCTGGTGCGCCGGCGCGCCGCTGAACGTGTAGCGCACACCGTCGATGTTGAGGCAGCACGTCCCGAAGCCCGGCGCGGGCCGGTTGGTGTTGAGGCCGCTGTGCGTGCGCAGGATGATGTCGGCGCCGTTGAAGACGCCAGCCCTGTGCATCACCACCTTGGCGCTCGGGTCCATCAGTTCCTCGGCGGGCGTGCCGTAGACGACGACAGTGCCCGGGACCCTGGCTCCGGCGAGGTGTTCCTTGATGGCGACGGCAGCGGCAATGCCAACGGGCCCCTGCGCGCAGTGCTGGTCGCCGTGGAAATCGCCCTTCGTGCCGCGCAGCGCGTCGTACTCGACGATGAGACCGAGCGTGGGCCCGCCAGCAAGACCGTTCCAGCGGGCGACGAACGCGGTGTCGAGGCCGGCGGCGCCCACCTGCACGTCGAATCCGTGGCTCCGCAGTTTCGCGGCGAGCTTCTCGACCGACTTGTGTTCCTTGTAGCCCACCTCGGGTGTGCGGCAGATGTCGTCAGACAGCGCCAGCAGGTCGCTGCGCATCAGGGTCGCGGCACGCGCGACGACGGCGTCGCGCGCGGCGTTGGGCGCCGTGAGCGTCGCCACGAGCCTCGGGACGTCGAGCGATCGCTGCACAGCGGCCATCCTGGCGACGACATCGCGCGCCGCGGCGCGCTGGGTCTCGGTCTCCTGCGCACCGGCAGGTGGGGCGGCGGCAAGCAGGACGGCGGTCAGGCAGACAGGCAGCGGACGGAAGGCAACGCGCATCGGCAACTCCTCGTGGCGCGGCCATGGTAGCGCAACGGTCGAGCCCGTGCATCGCCGTGGCCAGGCCGCGAGCGGCGCCGGCGAGGCCGTCGTCAGGGCCTTGACGAGGGAGCGGCCCGTCCCTATCGTCATTCGACGACTGAACGGCGCGATCAAGCGGCGCGTTGACGGCAGCAGTGGTTCGTCGCCACCACGCAGCGCGACATCGTGGCCGCGTGCGCGCTCGCGTGCGCCGTAGACAGAGGCCGTCCGATGACCACCGTCGTGTTCGCGTGCATCCACAACGCCGGCCGCTCGCAGATGGCAGCCGCGCTGTTCAACCTCGTGTGCGACCCGGCGAAGGCGCGGGCGATCTCGGCCGGCACCAATCCCGGCCCCCGCGTGCATCCCGAGGTGCAGGCCGCGATGGCAGAACTCGGCGTCGATCTGTCGGGCATTGCGCCGCAGAAGCTCACCGCCGACCTCGCGGCCGGCGCGTCGTTCCTCATCACGATGGGCTGCGGCGACCAGTGCCCCGTCGTTCCGGGCGCGGTGCGCGACGACTGGCCGCTGCCCGATCCGAAGGGCCGCCCGATCGACGAGGTGCGCGCGATTCGCGACGACGTGCGCGGGCGCGTCGAGCGATTCGCCGACGCGCACGGGTGGACGCGCGGCTGAACGATGCGCCGCGCGCGTGGGGGTGTGCACCGCGACGTGTGAGCGGCACGCTCATCGCTGCCATTGCCAAGCAGTGCCCTCCGCGTGCAGACTGCTCAGCCGAGGTGGTGCATGGTGTACGTGCGACGTCCGCTGACTTCCCTGCTGGCCCTCCTGTTCACGGTGGCTTCCGGCGGATGGCCCCCGGCTCCGGCGATGGTGCGGGCGGCAGGAGCGCCCGACGGGCCGCCAGCCCTCGACGCCGGCAAGCGCGTCGCCGCGACCAACGGCGTCGTGTCGTCGGCCAATGCGCTCGCGAGTGACGCCGGCATCGAGATGCTGCGCCTCGGCGGCAACGCCGTCGATGCGGCGGTGGCCACGGCGTTTGCGATCGGCGTCGTCGAGCCGCAGATGTCGGGCCTCGGCGGCAGCGGGTCAGCGACAATCTGGATGAAGGCCGACGGCAAGCCGTCGTATCTCGATTTCTACGCATCGCAGCCGGCAGACGCCTGGGTCGGCCACGTCGAACCCACACCGCCGCCGGCCAGCGGCACGTCGGCGCCAGGTGCCGCGACGTCCACAACCGCTCCGGCCACCGAGGCCGAGGCCAGCGCCGCACGTCGCGAAGCGGGCGACCTCCGGGTCGTCGGCATTCCTGGGGCGGTTGCCGGCCTGCTCACCCTGCACGAGAAGTTCGGCACGCTGACGCGCGAGCAGGTGATGGGGCCGGCGATCCGGCTCGCCGAGCAGGGGTTCCCGGTCGGACAGATCCTCGCCGACTTCATCGCGGGCAGCGAGGCCAAACTCAAGCCGTTCCCGCAGGCGATGGCGCTCTACTTCCCCGATGGCAAGGCGCTGGGGCCGGGCGCGACGCTCAGGAACCCGGCGCTGGCCGAGTCGCTCAGGCGCGTGTCGCGCGAGGGGCGGCGAGGCTTCTACGAGGGGCCGACGGCGCAGGGGCTGATCGCGGCCCTCAACGCCGGCAGGCATCCGGCGCGGTTATCGGATCTCGCGGCGTTCCAGCCGCAGTGGAAGCGTCCGCTGTGCACCGACTACCGCGGAATGACGGTGCTGTCGGCGCCACCGCCGCAGACGGGCTTCCAGGTGCTGCACACGCTGGAACTGCTCGAACCCTACGATCTCAAGGCGCTCGGACTTCCGGTGCAGTCGGCGGCGGCCTTCGACGTGCTCACCTCGGCGTTGCGCGTCGGCCATGCCGAGGCGCGGGCCAACGCCGATCCCAACTGGGTGCGGGTGCCGGCCAACGGCATCTCGTCGGCCTTGTTCGCCGACACGCGACGGGCGCTGGTCGGCACGCGAACCGCGGCCGAACGCGTGGAGGCAGCCGACGCGGCCAAGTTCGACGCCGCCGCGCCGACCGGGGAGTGCGGACGTTACGAGCCCTACGGGCCCGCGCCGGCGGTAAGTGATGCGCCCCCGGCGGCAGCCGTGCGTGACGAGGCGGGCGAGAGAGACGCTGACGCGCAGGGCGAGACGACGCACCTGTCGGTGGTGGATCGGCACGGCAACGCGGTGGCGCTGACGGTCACGAACAGCAGCGTGTTCGGCTCCGGCGGCTTCGCCGAGGGGTTCTTCCTCAACGATTCCGGCTTCCGTTTCACCGAGGCGAACATCACGGCGCCGGCGCGCAGCCGGTGGCGCATCCGGACGACAACGATTGCGCCGACCATCGTGCTCAAGGGGGGCGACGTGCAGATGGTGATCGGGGCGCCGGGGGGCGGGCGGATCCCGACCGAGATCCTGCAGGTGATGGTGTATGTGCTCGACTACGGCCTCGACCCGCTCGATGCGGTGCGTCTGCCGCGGATCTTCGCGTCGGCGGCGAACCGCAAGGTGCAGCTCGAGCACGGGTTCACGCCGGAACTGTTGCGCGAGATCCGCGCGATGGGCTACGACCCGGTGGCCGAGTCAGCCGGCTATGCCCGCCTGTATCTGATCGTGCGTCGCGACGGCACATGGGTCGGCGTTGCCGACCCCCGCCACGACGGCCAACCCCGCGGCTACTGAGGGGTCACGTCTTTCATTGCAGCAAAATTCAAGACCTGGCACCACAGGGTCAGGTCTTGAGAAATGCTGCAATGAAAGATGTGACCCCTTCCGCTAGGATCACCGGCATGCTGATTCGCACTCTCGTGGCGGGCGCCGTCGTCGCGGGCGCGCTGGCCGGTGCCCCGGCACCCGCGCACGCGCAAACGACTCCCATCCCTGTCAAGGTCGTCGTCGTCACCATGTTCGAGGTCGGTAACGACACCGGCGACCGCCCAGGCGAACTCCAGTTCTGGGTCGAACGCAAGTCCCTCGACCGCGTCCTGCCCTTCCCCCAGGGCTACCGCGACCTCCGCATGAACGGCGATGGCGTACTCGCCGTCCTCACCGGCGTCGGCAACGTGCGCTCCGCCGCAACCATCATGGCGCTCGGCCTCGATCCCCGTTTCGACCTCCGCCAGGCCTACTGGGTCGTCGCCGGCATCGCCGGAGGGGATCCCGCAGACACGTCGATGGGCGCGGCCGCCTGGGCCGAATGGGTCGTCGACGGCGACCTCGGCCACGAGATCGACGCCCGCGAGGCCCCCGCCGACTGGCCGACCGGCTTCGTTCCCCTGCGCAAGACCGTCCCCTACGAGATGCCGCGCGCCAACGCCGACACCTTCGAGGCCTTCCGCCTGAATCCCTCACTCGTCGACTGGGCCTACCAGCTGACGCGGTCGGTGGAACTCGTCGACTCCGACGTGATGCAGAAGGAGCGCCTCCGCTACACCGAGGCCGCCGCACGCCGGGCACCGTTCGTCCTCAAGGGCGACACGCTGTCGTCGAGCACGTTCTGGACGGGCGCGCGCCTCGACCAGTGGGCCAACCAGTGGGTGCAGTACCACACCGGCGGCTCCGGCCGGTTCACGACGACGGCGATGGAAGACACCGGGACCCTGCAGTCGCTGACCTGGCTCGCCCGGGCGGGGAAGGTGGACCTCAATCGCATCCTCGTGCTGCGGACCGTGAGCAACTTCGACCAGCCGCCGCCGGGCATGACCGCCGCCGAGGGCCTCGCCCGCACGAACTCCGGCGTCTACCTCGGATTCCTGCCCGCGCTGGAGTCGGCGTATCGCGTCGGCAATACCGTCGTCGACTACCTCGTCGCGCACTGGAACACGGTCAAGGACACCCCTCCCACCGTCGCACGCTGACCCGTCGTGCCGCGTGGCATCGCCCGCTCCCGAGGCACGGGCGGGGTCTTCGGGGCCAGCGCAAGGCGCGATTCGGATTGCAGCCCTGCCCGAGGGGGGAGAAGATGGAGGCTGTACGACAGGATCCACCTCCCCTGGACCATGCGGGACGTCGTGCGCGATCTCCGGTTGCTGCAGCCACAGCGCGGAGGGCGCCCCTATCAGCGTGGCTGCGCGGGAGCAGACCTCATGAGTCTTCGTGACAAGTACAACGCCGCCATCCAGGTCGCCAAGTCGGTGGGCATGGAAGGCGCGGCCGAAGAGAAAGACGGCAAGCTGCAGTTCAAGGGCACCGTGAAGTCCGAGGACGAGAAGAACCGGATCTGGGACGCCCTCAAGTCGGTGCCGACGTGGAAGGACGAGCTCAACGCCAGGATCGACGTGGTCGCGCCCAAAGACGTGACCTACACGGTGCAGGCCGGCGACTCGCTGAGCAAGATCGCGAAGCAGTTCCTCGGCAGCGCCAACGACTACATGGCGATCTTCAACGCCAACAAGGACCAGTTGAGCGATCCCGACAAGATCAAGCCCGGCCAGGTCCTGAAGATCCCCGCCAAGAAGTAGCCTCCGGGCGTCGTCCGGGGTTGGCCCGGCCAATCCCGGACGGCCTGGCGTACCATCGCGCGAATGCACGCCACCGCCGTCTTCGACTCACGCCACGCGCCTGCGCCACCGCCCCCCGTGCCCGACGACACCGACCTCACCACGCCAGTCTGGAACGGGTGACGCCGTGAGCGCACTCCCACCGGCGTTCCACGCCGCGCACGACGCGTTCGGCCGCACGGCGGCTCTCGCCTTCACCGCGTCGTTTCCGTTCCTCGGCGTGCCGTTGCACGTCCGCAGCAACGCCGAAGCCGCCGTGACGCTGGCCACGCAAACGTTCGGCCCGTGGGCGTCACTCGCATCGCGGCTCGTCCGTCGAGACGGGCATGCGCACCTCGACGTCATCGTGCACGGCGACGACACGTCGCCCCCATCACGGCTCGACTACCGCAGCCACGGCGACGTGTTCATGTCGGCGGGCCAGGGCCTGCTGTCGACCGTGCGGCTCGACACCCAGCACGCCGTGGCGTTCGTGTCGCCGTCAGCCCTCGGGGCACCCGACTGGTTCACCGCGCACGTGAACGGACTCGGCATCCTCGCCGCCACGCAGCGAGACCGCCTCCCCCTGCATGCCGCCTGCATTGTCCGCGACGGTCGTGCCTGGGTGCTGATCGGCGCGAGCGGCATCGGGAAGTCGACGCTCACCTACGCGTGCCACGACGCGGGCGTCGAGGTCCTCGCCGAAGACACGGTGTTCGTCTCGCTGGCTGGCGAGCCGCGGCTCTGGGGGCATGCCGCCTGCGCCTGGCTCGCCCCAGACGCCGTGCGCTTCTTCCCCTCGCTCGCCGGTCGCCCGGTCGTCACCCGGCACAACGGCAAACGGCGCATCGCAGCCTCGCTCGAGGTCGCCGGCCGCCAGCCGCGCCTCGCCCACGAAGGCACGGTGACCGTCGTGCTGCTCACGCGCGGAGCCGACGGACCAGCCGCGACACCGGTGGGCCACCGCGACGTCGTGTCGGCGCTCGCCGCGGTCGACGAGGGCTTCGACCAGTATCCCGAGGGCCGTGGCGCCGTCGTCGGCTGGCTCTCGACGCAGCCGGCCTACCGCCTCGCGATCGGCGACGACCCGGCGCGGGCCGTGGCGACCATCCTGGCCCTGCCGGGCACGACCTCCTGACCCCGGCGTCGCCAGCCAGCGATATACTCTGTCGTCGATCCCCTGTCTCGCCTGCGTCGCCAGCGGTGGTGCCTCACGACGTCCGGCGCCGGATGCCGCTGTGCCCTCGCGGCCCCGGTGAGGCGAGGGGATCGGTGGGCGAGTCTTCCGTGCGGGGTCAGATGATCGACGTATTGCTCGCGAGCGCCAACTACATGGCGCTCGATCGCAAGCAGGTTCGAAAGCAGAAACCCTACCCTCCGCTGGCCACGCTCTATGCCGCGGCGCACCTGCGCGAGGCGGGCATCGCCGTCGACGTGTTCGACGCGACGCTGGCGGCCGACGAGCGTGCGTTCGACGCGCACCTCGCGCGCGTGCGTCCGCGTGTCGTGTGCCTGTTCGAGGACAACTTCAACTTCCTCTCGAAGATGTGCCTGAGCCGCATGCGCGAGGCGGCGACGGCCATGGCGCGCGCCAGCCGTGCGGCGGGCGCCCTCGTGATCGCGGCGGGATCAGACGTCACCGACCGTCCGCACCTCTACCTGGGCGACGCGGTCGACTACGCGTTGCTCGGCGAGCCCGATCACGCGTTGCGCGAGGTCATCGACATCGCCCTGGGCCGCGTGGCCGGCGACATCGCAAAGGTGGCCGGCGTGGCGGTGCACGATCGACACTCGGATGGAGGCGTCCGCGTCGCGGCCGGACGCCCGCCCGAGCGCCGGCCCGATGTCTTTCCGCGTCCGGCGTGGGATCTCGTCGACATCGACGCCTACCGCGCGGTCTGGACGGCCGCCCACGGGCACTTCAGCCTCAACCTCGTGACCACGCGCGGGTGTCCGTTCCACTGCAACTGGTGCGCGAAGCCCATCTGGGGACAGCGCTATGCGATGCACACGCCTGCGCGCATCGCCGACGATGTGGCGCACGTGAAGGCGCACTATGCGCCCGATCACATCTGGTTCGCCGACGACATCTTCGGCCTGCGGCCCGAATGGGTGCTCGAGTTCGCGCACGAACTCGACGCGCGCGACGCCCGCGTGCCGTTCACGATCCAGACGCGCGCCGACCTGCTCACGCCGGCGGCCGTCGACGCGCTCGCGCGCGCCGGCTGCGTCGAAGCCTGGCTCGGCGCCGAGAGCGGCAGCCAGGCAATCCTCGATGCCATGGACAAGGGCACGCGGCTCGGCGACATCGCCGAGGCGCGGGATCGCCTGCGCGCGGCCGGCATCCGCGCCGCGTTCTTCCTGCAGTTCGGCTACCCCGGCGAGACATTCGCCGACATCGAGGCCACGCGCCGGATGGTGGTCGACCTGCTGCCCGACGACATCGGCGTCAGCGTCACCTATCCGCTGCCGGGCACGCGGCTGTTCGAACGCGTCAGGCGCGAAATCCGCGACAAGACGAACTGGTGCGACAGCGACGACCTCTCGATGATGTTCCTCGGCACCTACGACTCGTCGTTCTACCGCGAGCTCCACGCGCTCCTGCATCGCGAACTCGTCGTCAGGCTCGCCGAGTCGCGCGGTGAGCCGGGCACGGCACCCGAACGCGAAGACGTCGAGCGCACCTGGGCACGACTGGCCGACACCGAGAGCACGTTCCGCAATCGCGAGCCGGTCGTCCTGTCGGCCCAGGCCGCATCACCGCGGCCCGATCTCAGCGGGGCGTGGAACTGAGCGATGCCCGACATCCTGCTCTCGCACGGCTACTTTCTCGGCGAAGACGAGAAGGAGCAGCAGATCATGCGGCCCTACCCGCCGCTGGGCCTGCTGTACCTGTCGGCGTTCCTCAAGCGGGCCGGCTTTGCCGTCGAGGTGTTCGACTCGACCCTGCAGACACGCGCCGCATTGTCGGCCGTGCTCGCGAGCCGGGTGGCACCGGTGCTGGGACTCTACACGACACTGATGTCGCGCCGACCGATCCTCGACATCACGGCCGTCGCGAAGGCGCACGGGTGGACGGTCGTCCTCGGCGGGCCGGAATCGGCCAACCATCCGCACGAGTACCTCGCCCGCGGCGCCGACGTCATCGTCATCGGTGAGGGCGAGCAGACGCTCGCCGAACTGCTGCCGGCGATCGCCTCGCACGGCGTCCACGCCCTGCATGACGTCGCCGGCACGATGTTCCGCGACCACGACGGCCGTGTGGTCTCGACACCGGGCCGTGCGCTGATTGCCGACATCAACGCGATCCCGTGGCCCGACCGGTCGGCCATCGACATCGCGGCCTACGTCGACATCTGGCGCACGCATCACGGCCGCGGCAGCGTCAACCTCATCACGGCGCGCGGGTGCGCGTACCGCTGCAACTGGTGCAGCCACTCGGTGTACGGCTTCACGCACCGGCGGCGTTCGGTCGTTGACTGTGCCGACGAGGTCGAGTGGATCCGTGACACGTACCGGCCCGACCAGCTCTGGTACGCCGACGACGTCTTCACGATTCACCCCACGTGGCTGATCGATTTCGCCCGCGAACTCGACCGGCGCGGCATCCGGCTGCCGTTCGAGACCATCACGCGCGCCGATCGCATGCTCCGCGACGACGTTGTCGATGCGCTGGCCGCGCTCGGCTGCTATCGCATCTGGATCGGCGCCGAGAGCGGCAGCCAGCGGATCCTCGACGCCATGCAGCGCGGCGTGACGCGTGAGCAGGTGCAGCAGGCCTCGCATGCCGCCCGGCGGCGCGGCGTCGAGGTCGGGATGTTCCTGATGTGGGGGTACGACGGCGAGACACCCGACGACATCGCCGACACCGTCGATCTCGTGCAGCGCGCCAACCCCAACGTGTTCTTCACGACGGTCGCCTACCCCATCGCCGGCACCGGGTACTTCGACAAGGTGCGCGATCGCGTCTCGCTGCCCGTCGCGTGGGAGGACGGCTCGGATCGGCTCTACGAGATCGCCGGGCGCCCCGATCGTTCGTACTACAAGCTCGCCGACACCTGGTTGCGCTCGGCAGTCGAGGCACACCGCACCACCGATGACGCCGGGCGCGCGGCGGCACTGCGCGCAAGCGCCGATGCGGCGCGTTCGGAACTGCGTGCGCGACACGCCGCAGTGCCAGTCGACGCGCCATGACCGGGGCGACCTTCGATGCGATGGCCGGCGACTACGACCGGAACTTCACCGACACGGTCATCGGCCGCACGATGCGCGAGGTGGTCTGGCGGCGATGCGACGCGTGTTTCGCACCGGGCATGCGCGTGCTCGAGATCAACTGCGGCACCGGCGAAGACGCCGTGTACCTGGGCCGCCGCGGCGTACGCGTGCTGGCAACCGACGTGTCGACGGCCATGGTCGAGCGCGCGCGAGCCAAGTCCGCGCTGGCGGGCGTCGGGGCCCTCGTCGAGACTGCGGCCCTGCGCATCGAGGATGTCGGCCCCGAGATCGGCCGCTTCGACGGCGTCCTGTCGAACTTCGGCGGCCTCAACTGCGTGCCGGATCTCGCGCGCGCCGCGCTGGGGCTCGCGTCGGTCGTCACCACGGGTGGCGTCGCGCTGCTCACCGTGATGGGACCGCTCGTGCCATGGGAATGGGCGTGGTACCTGTCGCACGGCGAATTGACACGCGCCACGCGCCGCCTCACGCCCGGCGGCACGCCGTGGCGCGACATCGTCATCCGCTATCCGCGCCCGGCAGCCCTCGCGCGCGCGTTCGCGCCGGCGTTCCGCCTGCGGCGCGTCGCGGCGCTCGGCGCGCTGCTGCCTCCGCCATTTGCCGAACACTGGGCGGCGCGCCACCCGCGCGCCACGCAGTGGCTCGCGCGAACCGAGCGCCGCTTCGATACCCATTGGCCCCTCACGGAACTCGGCGATCACTACATCGCGGAGTTCGAGCGCGTCGCACCATGACCCGAGGCGCGGAGGCGGCGACCGCCCGCGCGGGCGCGCACGGGGCAGGAACACCGCCACGGCAGAAGGTCGTGCTCTACAACCCGCACGCGCTCTTCTACACGATGCCCCTCGCGTTGCTGGCCATCGGATCGCACCTCGATCGGGAGCGGTTCGAGGTCGTGATCGTCGATGCGCGCCTCGAAGCGGATCCGCACGGTGCACTC
Source organism: Acidobacteriota bacterium (assembly GCA_016789685.1). GTDB lineage: Bacteria > Acidobacteriota > Vicinamibacteria > Vicinamibacterales > JAFNAJ01 > JAEUQQ01. The sequence continues at coordinate 47,213 of JAEUQQ010000755.1, forward strand.
GCCGCGGCGCTCGACCACGCCCTCTGCGTCGGGGTCACGGTCCTGACCGGTGCCCCGATCCGCGACGCCCTCGACGCCTCGCGGATGGCGAAGCGGCTCCATCCAACCCTGCCGATCGTGTGGGGCGGCTGGCACCCGTCGATGTTCGGACGCGAGTGCCTCGTCGATCCCGCGATCGACGTCACGGTGCAGGGCCAGGGCGAGGAGACGTTCGCGGATCTCGTCGATCGCTTCGCGCGCGGCGTGTCGCTCGACGGGTGCGCGGGCATCACGTTCCGCGATGGCGCAGGCACCACGGTGGCGAACCCGCCGCGCCCGGTGCGTCCCGTCGACGCCTTCGCGCCGCACGACTACTCGCTCATCCCCGTCGAGCGATACTTCGCCCTCAAGGGCAAGCGGCAACTCGACTACATCTCGTCGCAGGGCTGCAACTTCCGGTGTGCCTTCTGCGCCGACCCGTTCGTGTACGAGCGGCAGTGGGTTGGACTCTCGCCGGGCCGCATGGTCGACGAACTGGCGTCGCTGTGGGAACGGCATCGCTTCGACGACGTGAACTTCCAGGACGAGACGTTCTTCACGCGGGCAGGGCGCGTGGAGGCCATCGCGCAGGGATTCGTCGATGCACGCCTGCCCATCACGTGGGCGGGAACGATGCGCGCCGACCAGGGCGTGCGGCTGCCTGAGCCATCGCTGGCCCTGTGCAGGCGTTCTGGCCTGCGACGGGCCCTCATCGGGGTCGAGTCGGGATCCGACGAGATGCTGAGGCGCATCAAGAAAGACACGCGCATCGCCCAGGTCTTCGAGAGTGCCGAGAAGATCCACCGGCACGGCATCTCCGGGAACTTCCCCTTCATCGTCGGCTTCCCGGGCGAGAGCGACGACTCGGTGCAGGCCTCGCTCGATGCCGCGAAGCGCCTCCGCGGCATCAGCCCAGACTTCCAGACGCCGTTCTTCTACTTCAAGCCCTACCCGGGCACCGAGATCACCGAGGCCGTCGTGAAAGACGGGTTCAGCACGGCGCAGACGCTCGACGAATGGGCGGCCTTCGATTTCGTGGGCAACGTGGGAGGCCCCTGGGTCTCTGACGAGAAGTTCGCCCGGATCGAGCGATTCAAGTACTTCCAGCAGGTGGCGTGGGATCGCGCACCCCTGTGGCGTCGTCCACTTCAGCAGATCGCGAGGTGGCGCTGCGCCGGGGATCGGTACAGCCTCCCGCTCGAGATGTGGATCGACCGCGCACTCTGGCCGGCGCCGAGGTTGTCGTGATCTCGCAACGGCTGCGGCCGCGGTGGTGGGGCCTGTGGCAGACCGCGTTGCTGCCCGCCAGGCGGGCCGTGCTCAGGCGGCGCGTCGGCCGCCTCGTCACCGAGTCGGTCGAAGGCATCGACCTCGTCGTGCTGCCCGACGTCTTCAACCCGCGCGTGTTCGGATCGAGCAACTGCCTCGTGCGTGCGGTGCGACAGGCCGCGCCCTCCGCGGCGCGCGTGCTCGAACTCGGCACGGGCACCGGCGTGAACGCGATCGCGGCGGCCATGCTCGGCTCCGACGTGGTGGCGACCGACATCAATCCTGCGGCCGTCAGGTGCGCGCGCATGAACGTGACCATGCACGCGCTCGAGGGCCGGATCGACGTGCGACACGGCGACCTGTTCGCACCCGTGCAGGGCGAGACCTTCGATCTCGTCCTCTTCAACCCGCCGTTCTTCGACGGGAGCCCGGCGTCGGAGCGCGATCGCGCCTGGCGCAGCACCGACGTCCTCGAACGCTTCGGCGCGGGACTCGGCGACGCGCTGGCGCCGGGCGGCAGGGCGCTGGTCGTGGTGTCGAGCCACGGAGGCCAGCAACGTACCCTCGACGCGCTCGAACGCGGGGGGCTCGTCGTGACTCCGATGCTCGTCACCGACCACGGCTACGAGGTCGTGACCATCATCGAGGCGCGGAAGCGCACGCAGGCGACGTGATGGGCATGACGGCAACATCGCCTCGCCACGTGCTCCTGATCAACCCGCGGATGTGCTCGCGGAACAGCATGCGCCTGCCGCTGTCGCTGCTGGCACTGGCCGCGGCGCTGCCTGACGGGTACGACTACACCATCCTCGACGGCAACCTGCTCGGCCAGGACGTGCTGCTCGAACGCATCCAGGCAACGCTCGCGAAGGCGCCGCGCGCGTTCGCCGCCGTCAGCGTCATGCCGGGGCCGCAGGTGGGCCCGGCCTGCGAAGTCAGCGCGGCGATCCGCGGGGCGCGACCCGACGTGCCCATCGCGTGGGGCGGGTACTTCCCGAGCATGTATGCCGAGGCGGCGATCAACGCGCCGTACGTCGACTTCGTCGTTCGCGGACAGGGCGAGACGACGCTGGCGGCGCTGCTGGCGCGCATCGAGGGCACCACGCCAGGTGGCCCCCTCGACTCGGTCACCGACCCAGGTGCGGTGATGGACATCGCCGGGGTCACGTGGAAGCGGGGCGGGAGCATCGTCCACAACGACGCACGCCCGTTCGTGTCACCCGACGTCTTTCCCGCGTATCGCTACGACCGTCTCGAGCAGGTGGATGCCTACCTGCGGCCGACGTTCCTCGGAACCCGGACGGCGGTCCACCAGGCCGCGACCGGATGCCGCTACCGCTGCACGTTCTGCGGCGTGGTCTCGCTGTACAACGGCCTCACGAGGCTGCAGGGGCCCGCGCGGCTGCAGGCGGCGGTGCGCACGCTGCGCGACCGGCACGGCGCCAACGCCATGCAGTTCTACGACAACAACTTCTTCGACAGCGAGGCCGCATCGACCGAACTGCTCGAGGCGCTCGTGCCGGTGGCGATGCCGTGGTGGTGCTATGCGCGGGCCGACACGATGGCGGCGTTTGCCCCGGCGACGTGGGACCTCGTGCGGCGCAGCGGGTTGCGCATGGCGTACATCGGCGCAGAAGCGGGCAGCGACGAGGCCTTGCGCGCGATGAAGAAGGGCACACGGGTCGAGCACACGATCGAGGTCGCGGCTCGCTGTCGCGAGGCGGGCGTCATCCCGGAGTTCTCGTTCGTGCTCGGCGGCCCAGATGACCCCGAGGGCGCCATCGAGCAGACGCTGGCGTTCATCCGCCGCGTCAAGGCCACACACCCCGAGTGCGAGGTCATCCTCTACTTCTACAGCCCCACGCCGCAGCGTGACCGTGCGTTTGCCGATCGGACGGTCGCGCTGCTGCCGCACTTGTCGACCTACGGACCCGGGGGGCCCGCGCTGCCGACGACGCCCGAAGAATGGGCGACGCCGCGGTGGGTGCGATACGTGTGTCACCAGGACGCGCCGTGGCTCAGCCCTCGGACGCGAGAGCGAGTCGCCGACTTCGCGCGCGTGCTCGGATGCCGATTCCCGACCGTGCAGGATCACCGCACGCCGCGGTGGGGCAAGGCCGCCCTCGCATCGCTCGCGTGGTGGCGATACGCCAGCGGCGTGTACGCGCACCCGGTCGAGCTCGACATCGCGCGGCGACTCATCCCCCTCAAGGAACCGCAGGTCGACGGGCTGTAAGCGGAGGGTCACGCGATGCGCATCGGTCTCGTCATCCCGGGTGGCCTCGACGCGACCGGCGCCGAGCGCAGCATTCCCGCACTCGAATGGCTGGTGGCGCGCCTGGCGCGTCGGCACGTCGTCGAGGTGGTGTCGCTGAGGCAGGAGGCGGCGCCGCGGAGCTTCGACGTGCACGGTGCGCACGTGCACGACCTCGGCCTGGCGGGGCGTCGTGGCCCTGGAGCCGTGGCATCGGCCATGGCCCGCGCGGCCGCCTGGCTGTCTCGGCGCGAAGCGGTCGACGTGTGGCATGGGCTGTGGCTCGGCACGCCGGCGGCCATCGCGGTGGCCGCGGCCGCATGGCAGCGGCGTCCGATGGTTGCGAGCATCATGGGCACGGAGTTCGCCGACGCGCCTGGGCAGCCTGCGCGCTCGAGTCCCGGCCGCGCGCTGGCGCGCTGGACGGCACGGCGGGCAGCGCGTGTGACGGCAGGCTCGACGTTCCAGGCGGCGCAGGCGCAGCGGCACGGAATCCGCTGCACTGTCGTACCGTTGGGCGTTCCGCGCGAGTGGTTCGGCGACGCTCCGCGGCGGGCCCGCGGCGGGCAGCGGTTGCTGCACGTGGGCGACCTCAATCGCTGGAAGGACCAGGTGACGCTGCTCGATGCGTTCGCGATCGTGCGGGCGCACCATCCAGGCGCGCATCTCGACATCGCGGGCATCGACACACTCGACGGCGCGATCCAGCGGGCGGCGACGGCCCGCGGGCTCGACGACGCCGTCACCTTCCATGGCAAGGCCGGGCGCGACGCGGTGCGCGCGTTGTGCGTTGACGCCACCCTGCTCGTGATGTCGTCGCGGCACGAGTCGCAGTGTGTCGCGGTGGTCGAAGCGGCAGCGGTCGGACTGGCGACGGTCGGGACTCGCGTCGGCCTCATCGCAGATGGCGACGCGGCGTGGACGCAGGCGGTGCCGGTGGGCGACGCACCGGCCCTGGCGGCAGCCGTGTGCACGCTGCTCGACGACGACGCGCGCCGCCTGCATCTCGGCACCACCGCGCACGCATGGGCCGCGGCACACGACGCCGACTGGACGGCGTCGCAGTTCGAGGCCATCTACGCCGACGCGATCGCGCGCCACCGGCCTGGCACCGGAGGCGCCGCGACGTTCTGAACCTGGTCGTTGCCCCTCGCGACAGGAAGGGTCACGCGTGGGCGCGGCGATCGCCCCACGAGCGGCGCACGCGGTCGAGCACGCTGCGGGGAGATCGCGCGAGCAGGAGTTCGCCGCCAAGCGTCGACAACCGATACGGGTCGCCACGCAGGAGGCCGGGGCGCGACAGGATGACGCGCTGGCGCAGGCCCGTGGGGGGCTCGACGTCGCCATCGTCGAGCCAGGCCGGAGCCAGCAACCCGGGCACGTCGCGCGACAGCAGGTGCACCACCGCCCACGCCGCATCGCCGAGCCGCTCGCGCACGACCGCGCGCGTCGGGGCGTCGCCCGCAACGAACGCGAAGTCGAGCAACTGCGCCAGGCGCATGCCGCGATCGAGCATCGCCGCCGAGGCGTGGAGGAAGAGGTGCAGCGCCAGGCCGGCCTCGCCCGGCACGACGGCCGGCACCGTCGCCATTACCTGCCCGGCCCGAAGGTCTGCCCTGAACGCGTCTGTGACATCCACGTCGGCACCGAACACGCGATCGGTGATGCGGGTATGCAGTTCGACCGGACGCGGGTGCTCGGCGTGCTCGCCCGCCACGGCCATCAGAGACTCGTCGGGCCGGCTGAACACCCAGTGCCGGCCCGCCTTGATTTCGCGGGTGTAGCCGCGCTCTGCAAGCACGCGGCGCCACGCGCCAAGGTCCTCGTCGCCAACGAGCAGGTCGACGTCAGACGATGGCCTGAGCGCCGGCGATCGGTAACGCTCACTGCGGAGCCACGAGCCTTTCAGCGGCGTGAACGGCAGCCCAGCGACCGCCGCCGCCTGCCCGAGAGCGCGAATGTCATCGGTCAACCGCTCGGCACGGCGCGCGATCTGGCACGCCTCCCGTGTGATGAGGTCGCGGAGGTCATCGCCAAGGGCATCGACATCGGGCAACGCCACGAGGTGCCCCGCGACGCCGTGCACGCCCACGGCCAGTCCGATGTCGTCGGGCCCGGCACGGCGCCGCGCGATCGCCTCGCACAGGGGAGCGATCGTCCCCTGCACCACGGCCGCCCCGAGCGCGCGCGACAACCCGGCATAGACCGGCCCGCGCATGCGTCGCTCGAGGGCCCGGCGAGACGTCCAGTCGATGGGCATGAGGCAGGCGCGAAGCTTAGCACCGCACTGGCGACTCCGTGGATAATGCCCATCCCGGCGCACGAGCGGGAGGAGGAGAGTCAGACCACCGTGACAGCAACGCGCACGGCAGAACGACGGCCGGCCTTGCCCGCGTGGCGCTGCCCGTCATGACGATGATCGAGCGCCACCCGGCGCTGTGGACATTTGCCATCGCGCTGGCGATCCGCGTCGGAATCGTCGCACTCACCGGGTTCGATGGCCTGTATGGCCAGGACCCATTCGCCTACCTCGCGCAGGCCCGCGCCATCGCCGAGACCGCTCCGCACGGCGACTGGCCCCGCAACGACTTCTTCTGGCCGAGCGGGTACCCGGTCGTGGCCGCCACGATGATGTGGCTGACCGGAACCACGCTCGCCGCCGCACAGGCGGTCAACATCGTTGCGGGCGCGGCGCTTGCGCCGCTGACCTACCTCCTGGCAAGAGATCTCGGCGCCGGTGTGGGGCCGCGCGCGGCACTCGCCGCGGCAACGCTCGTCGCCATCGGAGCGCAAGGGGTGCAGTCGTCTGTGGTGGTGATGGCCGATGTGACGGGGCTGTGGTGGGCCACCCTGGGCACCTGGATGGCCCTGCGCGCATCGGCACGGCCCGGCCAGGCCGGCGTCGCGCCGCGACTGACCGCGGGACTGGCCATCGGGATGGCCACCATCACCCGCTGGCAGCACGCCCTGCTGGCGCCGATGACCGTGTGGCTCGCGATGCGCGTCACCGACACGGCACCCCTTCGCCGGTTGGTGCGATGGCTGCCGGCTGGCGCGCTCGCACTCGCGATCGTGTTCGCGCAGGCATCGCTCACCGTGCAGACACGTTCAGAGGGACTGGCGCACGAGTGGCTGCTGTCGTGGCACCCCGCCAACGCGCTGGCGCGTACCGTGACCACGGCAGACGGCGTCCAGTCACACTGGCTGCCCGTCGGCGTGTTCTATCTGCAGACCTTCTTCCATCCGGGACTGCTGATGCCGCCACTCGGTGTCTTTGCACTCGTCGGGGTGTGGCGCCTGTGGGAGCAGCGTGCCCGGGTGGCGCTGGGAGTCACGCTCGGGTGGATCGCGCTCCAGTACGCCTTCCTCGCGGGGATCCCGATTCACAACCTGCGCTTCGCGCTCGGCTACTGGGTGCCGGTCGCCATCCTGGCCGGCGTGGGGATCGACCGTGGCCTGGCATGGGGCAGGTTCCGGCGCACGACCGCAGCGGTCGCGCTCCTCACGATGGTCGCGATGCTGGGGTGGTCGGCGTGGACCGTGCGACGGCTTGCCGAACGCGAAGCGGCGATCAGGCGCGACGTGGTGGCCATGGCCGCGCACGTGCCCCCCGGGGCGCCGTTGCTGTCGTTCGGCGTGACGTTGACGGCCCGGCACGTGACGGGGCGCGCGATCCGGGAGTTCTTCGACGAGACGCCTGCCACACTCGAGGCGCTACTCGGCGACGCGCCCGTGATCTACCTGGCGATCGACGCCAGGAACGTGTCGACGCAGTGGAGCGGACGCGCCCCGGGCCGCAACCTGTCGTGGCTGCGCGAGCACGCCACGATCACCGACGTGGCACACTATCCGGGCTTCGTGCTGTACGAAGTGACGCGCCACACGACCGTGCCCCGCTGACTCCGCCCCATGTCACATCTCTTCGATCCGCTGACCATTCGCGCTGTCACCCTCCGCAATCGCATCGGCGTCTCGCCCATGTGCCAGTATTCGGCTGTGGACGGCGCCGCCAACGACTGGCATCTCGTCCACCTCGGGGCGCGTGCGACCGGCGGCGCGGGTCTTGTCGTGGTCGAGGCGACCGGCGTGTCGCCCGAGGGCCGCATCTCACCGCACGACCTCGGCCTCTGGTCGGCGGCGCACGTCGAGCCACTTGCCCGGATCGCGCGCTTCGTGTCGGCGCAGGGCGCCGTGCCGGGCATCCAGATCGCCCATGCGGGACGCAAGGCCTCGCGCCAGGCGCCGTGGATGGGCGACCGCGCAGTGAACGCCAGCGAGGGCGGGTGGACGCCGGTCGGCCCGAGCGCGATCGCGTTCGCCGACGGGTTCGCCGTGCCAGGCGCCCTCGACGCCGCCGGCGTGCAGAAGGTGCGCGATGACTTTCGCGATGCCACGCGCCGCGCACTCGAGGCTGGCTTCCGCTGGCTCGAGATCCACGCGGCGCATGGCTACCTGCTGCACAGCTTCCTGTCGCCGCTCTCGAACACGCGCACCGACGCGCATGGCGGACGCTTCGAGAACCGCACCAGGCTGGTGATCGAGATCGCGCGGATCGTACGCGCGGAGTGGCCGGCCGACCTCCCGCTGGCGGTCAGGCTGTCGTGCACCGACTGGACCGACGGGGGATGGACGCTCGACGACTCGATCGCGCTCGCGGGCCTGCTGAAGGCCGAGGGCGTCGACGTGATCGATTGCAGTTCTGGCGGCAACGTCGCCACGGCGCGGATCCCGGTGGGTGCCGGTTACCAGGTGCCGTTTGCCGACGCGGTGCGGCGAGGCGCGGGCGTGGCGACGGCGGCGGTGGGAATGATCACCGCGCCCGCGCAGGCCGACGAGATCATCCGCAACGGCCGCGCCGACATCGTCCTGCTGGCGCGCGAACTGCTGCGCGATCCGACCTGGCCGCTGCACGCGGCGCAGGCGTTGCGCCAGGGCGACCGCGCGCCGGTGCCTCCGCAGTATCTCAGGGCATTCTGACGAGGCGCCTCGCGGGGTCAGGTCTTGAAAAATGCTGCAATGAAAGACGTGACCCCGTCAGAACTCGGCGTGTTCGGTGCGGTGGATGATCTCGTCCTGCAGCGCGGCTGACAGGTCGCAGAAGTAGTCGCTGTAGCCCGCGACGCGCACGATCAGGTCGCGGTGCGCCGACGGATCGGCCTGCGCCTGCCGCAACGTGGCGGCCGTCACGACGTTGAACTGGACGTGGTGGCCATCGAGCTTGAAGTACGACCGCACCAGGCTGTGCAGCCGGTCGATCCCGCCCTCGCCCTCGAGCACGCCAGGCGTGAACTTCATGTTCAGCAGCGTGCCGCCGGTCTTCACGTGATCCATCTTCGACGCCGACTTCAGCACGGCCGTCGGCCCGCGACGGTCGGCCCCCTGCACCGGACTGATCCCCTCGGAGACGGGCGCGCCCGCGCGGCGGCCATCCGTTGAGGCCCCGCACACCTCGCCGAAATACACGTGGCACGTCGTGGGCAGCATCTCGAGCCGGTACGCGCCCCCCTTCGTGTTGGGGCGGCCGTCGATGCTCTCGAACAGCATCCTGAACGTCTGCGTCATCAGCGCATCGGCCGCGTCATCGTCGTTGCCGTACTTGGGCAGCGTGTTGACGAGGCGCTGGCGCAGCACCTCGTGGCCGTCGAAGTCGGCATCGGCGATCGCGATCAGATCCTGGAGCGGCATCGTCGTGTCGTCGAACACGAGCTGCTTCAGGGCCACGAGGCTGTCGGTGACGCTGCCGATGCCCACCGCCTGGATGAACGTGTTGTTGTAGCGCGCGCCGCCGGCGTTGTAGTCGCGCCCCGTCGCGATGCAGTCGTCGGTGATCACCGAGAGGAACGTGTGCGGCATGCGCGTCGCGTACACGCGCTCGATGACCTGGTTGCCGCGGATCTTGATGTCGAGCATGTGCCTGACCTGGGCGCTGAACGCTGCGAACAGGTCGTCGAAGTCGCGGAAGTCGGCCGGGTCGCCCGTCCGCGCGCCGATGTGGCGGCCGGTGCGCGCATCGAACCCGTCGTGCAGCGCGAGCTCGAGCATCTTCACCAGGTTGAAGTAGCCGGTGAGGATGTACGCCTCCTTGCCGAACGCGCCCACCTCGACGCACCCCGAGCACCCGCCCTCGCGCGCGTCCTCGAGCGTCTTGCCCTGGCGGAGCTGTTCCTCGACGACCGCGTCGGCGTTGAACAGCGACGGGAAGCCGTAGCCGTTGCGAATGACACGCAACGCGTGCTTGAGCACCACGTCGGGCGTCTTGCGCGACACCTGCACGTTGCTGCTCGGCTGCAGCAGGTGCATCTCGTCGATGATGTCGAGCAGCAGGTGCGTGAGCGCGTTCGAGCCGTCGCTGCCGTCACGCAGGAGCCCGGCGAGGTTGATGTTGGCGAAGTCGGTGTACGTCCCGCTCTCGGCCGCGGTGACCCCCACCTTGGGCGGCGCCGTGTGGTTGTTGAACTTCACGAAGAAGCACTCGAGCAGTTCGCGCGCCGACTCGCGCGTGAGCGAACCGTCGGCCAGGCCACGCTGGTAGAACGGCCACAGGTGCTGGTCGAGATGGCCGGGGCTGAAGGCATCCCAGCCGTTGAGCTCGGTGATCACCGCGAGATGGCAGAACCAGTAGGCCTGCAGCGCCTCGTGGAAGTCGCGCGGCGCGTGGGCCGGCACCCACCGGCACGTGTCGGCGATCTTGCGGAGTTCGGCGCGCCGCGCCGGGTCGTCGCAGGCCGTTGCCTGCGCGTCGGCGAGGTCGGCGTGCCGCTGGGCGAACCGGATGACCGCGTCGCAGGCAATCGACATCGCGCGCAACTGCTCGCGCTTGTCGAGCGCCTCGGGATCGCGTTCGAGATCGAGCGCGGCCTCTGTGCGGGCAATGTCGGCCTGGGCGTCGCGCAGGCCCTTCACGTAGATCTTGCCGTCGGCCACCGTATGGCCAGGCGCACGCTGCTCCATGAACTCGGTGAAGCAGCCGGCGGCATACGCGTCGTGCCATTCCTGCGGCAGCAGCGTGAACATCTGGTCGCGCAGCGACCGGCCCGTCCAGAACGGGACGATGTCGCGCTCGTAGGTCTCGATCACCGACGGCTCGACCGCGTAGCTCGTCTTCGGCCGCGCGTCGAGGATGCGCAGGTCGTCGGCCGAGTGGCACGTCAGCTCGGGATACGTCGGCACTGCCTTCGGCGCGGGCCCGCGTTCGCCGACGATCAGTTCGCCGTCGCCCATCCACAGCGTCTTCTGGTCGCAGATGGCGAGGAAGTTGAGCGCGCGCATCACCGGCACCGAATGGCGGCCCAGATGCTCCTTGTAGAACGTGGTCGTGATCCTCGCGCGTTCGTCGCTGATCGACGGGATGGCGTCGAGGCTCGCGCGACGCAGGCGTTCGGAGCGGACGGTCATGACTGGCCCCCGATGGTGGTGGTGAGCCCCGCGGCGCGCAGGTGCGCGGCGAGGGCCTCGAGATGCCCGGGCGCGGGCGGCACCGTGCCGGCCATCGCGTCATCGAGCCCCACGCGCGCGAACTTGGCAGCGCCCGTGGCATGGAACGGCAGCAGGTCGACGCGATCGACGCCGGGCAACTCGCGGAGCAGCGCGCACGTCGCCGCGACGTTGGCCTCGTCGTCATTCACGCCGGGAATGACCGGCACCCGGATCCAGATGTTCGCGTGCACGCGCGAGAGCGCGCGCAGGTTGTCGAGAATGATCCGGTTCGACGCCCCGGTCGCCGCCCGGTGCCGGGCGTCGTCGATCACCTTGAGGTCGTAGAGCACGAGGTCGGCGTGCGCGGCCACGGCGCGCAGGTCGTCCCAGCGCGCGAAGCCGCATGTGTCGAGCGCCGTGTGCACGCCGTCGGCACGCAGGTCGCGCATCGCCTCGGCCACGAAACCGGCCTGCTGCAACGGCTCACCGCCCGAGAAGGTGACGCCGCCGCCGGACTCGTCGAAGAAGACGCGGTCGCGCACGACCGCCTGCACCAGGTCCGCAACAGTCGTCGTGTCGCCCACGGCCTGCAGGGCGCCGGTCGGGCACAACGCCACGTCATGGCGGCCGCGTCCAGACACCACCGGGTCGGCAAGCTCATCGTCGCTGCATCGCCCGCAGCGCATGCAGCGGTGCCCGAGGCGGACGAACGCCTCGCCGCAGGCCTGGCTCTCGGGGTTGTGGCACCACGCGCAGCGCAGCGGGCAGCCCTTCATGAACACCGTCGTGCGCACGCCGGGGCCGTCGTGGATCGAGAAGCGCTGCACGTTGAAGACGAGCCCTGTCGTCGCCATCACGCGCCTGGCGCCTGCGCGGCGAAGTAGTACGCGCGGATGAAGGGCTCCTGCACGCGGTACGACCAGTGGACGTTGCGCAGGTGCGCGGCCGCATCGGCGATGGCGCCGCGTTCGAGCAACGCCACGAAGTCTTCGTGCTCGACCACCGAGTGCGCTTCCCAGGCCTGCAGCATGCCCTGCCGCCGCGGCCAGTCGTAGAGACGCTGCTTGAGCAGGTCGACCTGGGCGACCAGGCGCCGGTTGTCGCTGCGCGACAGGTAGACGTCGTGGAAGGCGAGGTTTGCCGCGTAGAACCGGTCGAAGTCGCGCGCGGCGACGGCGTCGGCCATCCCGGCGTCGAGCGCGCGCATGCGGGCGACGTCGGCTGCGGTGAGCGCGGGCCCCACGCTCTCGAGCGCGGCGGCTTCGAGCGCGCCGATGATCTCGTAGTAGTGGCGGATGTCGTCGAGCGTGAGCGCGTTGACGAGGAAGCCGCGACGCGGCAGGACGGTGATGAAGCCCTGCGACTCGAGATGGAGGAGCGCCTCGCGCAGTGGGGTGCGACTGATGCCGAGCTGGGCGGCGAGGTCGTTGAGGTCGAGGAAGGCGCCTGGCTGGAGTCCGCCGCTGGCCATCTGCTCGCGCAGGAACTCGTAGACCTGCTCCCGGAGGGA
>JAEUQQ010000030.1 GCA_016789685.1 Acidobacteriota bacterium
GAACCGCTCGCGCATCGGCGACATCACGCTGGCGCGGCCGCACATCGACATCGATGGCCTCATCCGGTGGCTCGACAGCCGGCCGCCATCGCAGACGCCAAACCCCAACGTTCCACGCATCGACCGCATCGTCGTCACCGACGCAACCCTGCAGTCTGAACGCGACGGCCTCGGATTCACCTTCCCGGCACTGGCGATCGCCATGCAGTCCACGGTCGCGACGCCCCTCGCGGGCGACCTCACGTCGGCGGGGGCGACGCTGCGGCTTGGGGATGTCGTGTTCCGCGACCTCGCGCTCGACGGCACTCTGCGCTACGACGGTGCCATCGGCATCGAACGTGCGCGCCTCGCATCACACGACACGGTGCTTGACCTGGCAGGACGCATCGGCATGCGCGAGGGCGACCGCGCGATGTCACTGACGGTGGGCGGCACGATCGCACCGCTCAGGATGGTGCTCGCGCCCTACCTGACCCATCCCGTGCTCGACGGCGCGGTCACGATCGATGGCCGAGTCGAAGGCTCGTTCGTCGCGCCCGAACTGATCGCGACGCTCACGAGTCCGGACGTCACGATCGACGGCGCTCGTTCGGGGCCGCTCTCGACGCGGATCACACTCACGCGACAGCACCTCATCGTCGGCGACACCACGTGGGACAGCCTGTTCGGCGGCCGCGCCACCGGCCAGGCGCGCTTCGAGTTCAACGACGCGCGCGACGCCACCATCGACATCGACGTGCGCAGTGTCGCCACGCTGCCGATCATCACCATCGTCGATCCCACCTGGCCCATGTTCCGCGGCCGCGCCACCGGCACCCTCCGCATTCACGGCCCGCTCGCCACCACCCTGCGACCGCAGGTGACGTCAGACATGGTGCTGGTGAAAGCCGACGCCTCACCGCTCGCGACCAGCGGACGCGTCTCGTTCACGCTCGATCCGGCGCGATGGACGGCCACGCTGCGGGGCGTGACCATCGGTGACGTGGCCGTCGATGGCGAGATGGGTGGCGTTCGCCCCGCAGACCCCGCGGCACCGTTTGCCGACTCGTCGATCGCGGGCGCCATCACGGCATCGGCCACGAGCGCGGCACACGCGATCGACCTCGCCCACGCGTTCGACGTGTTCGACCTCGACCTGGCGCCATACGAGTTCGGCGGCGCGTTGACGGCCGAGGCCACGCTGCGCGGCACGGTGCGGCTTCCCGTCGGCGACGCGATCGTCGAGGTGCCGACGCTGACCGCGCACGGTGGGCTCACCGGCGATCTGCATGCCGAGGCAGCGGTCGGCCGCTTCTCGGTCGACCTCCACGAAGGCCGCGCCACGCTCGGCGAGACATCAGCGACGCTGCGCGGACGCATCGATGCGCGCGCTCGAACCATCGCGCTCGACCAGGTCATCAACGCACGGTCGAACGACACGACGGTGCGCCTGTTCGATCTGCCACGGCACCTCGTGCCGTCAGGGGCGTTCACCGCCGTCGGCCGGTGGACGGGGTCTCCGCAGCTGCCGCGGCTCGACATGCAGGTCACCAGCGACGCCTGGATGGTCGCGGGACAGGCACCCATGCGTGCGACCGGTGCCGTCGGATGGGACGGCGACATCGTCACGTGCACCCCTTGCGTGTTCACGCGCGACGGATCGACGTTCGATCTCACGGGGCGCATCGACCTCGTCACGGAGCGCGTCGAAGCCAGGGGCATCGTCGAGAAATGGGCAGTCACGCCGATCTCGTGGCCGCAGGGCGCCGCAGGTGTCACCGAGCCCATGACGTATCCCGTGGCCGGCCTGCTTTCAGGCCGGTTCGACGTCACCGGCCTCGTTGACGATCTCGCGGGCAGCATCAACGCCCGAATGGACGACGCGCAGTGGGACGCGATGCGTCCAGGCACCATCACGGCCGATGTGACGCTCGCCGATCGACGGGCGATGGTGGCGCTCGGCGCGCCTGCGCTTGCAGCAGAGGGTCGCGTCACGGCCTCGCAACAGGCGCCCCACGCCTTCGACGCGTCGGCCGAGGTCAACGGCGCCGAACTCGCGGCCCTCGTCGAGCGCCTGGCCGTCGATGCGCGCGGCACGACGGGGCGCGTGACAGGCACGCTGGCGGCGACCGGGCAACTCGACGATCCAGACAGCGTCAGTGGGCGTGCGGCGCTCCAGGCCTTCGAGGGCACGTGGCGCGAGCTGCCGCTCAGGCTCGAGCGACCGGCGTCGTTCGACTGGACGAGTCGCAACGTGACGATGCGAGACGTGGCAGCATCACTGGCCGACGTGGCGCTCGCGATCGACGGCGAACTGACGACGAGCGGCGAAGCGCGCGGCCTGCAGGCAACACTGTCGGGGCGCGCCGAGCGAATGGCCGCGATTCTCACGGCGCTCGACATGCGTGTGCCGGCCGTGAAGGGCGGCGTCGAGGCGACGCTTGCCGTCACGGGGCCAGCCGAGTCGCCCCGCATCGACGGCCAGTTCACGATCGCCGACGGTGAGCTGCAGTGGACCGACTTGCCCGCGATCACCGGCATCAACGCCGGCGCGAGGGTCGCCGATGGCGTCATCACGCTCACGTCGTTCGCGGCAACCGCGCAGGACGCAGGCGTCACGGCGACCGGGCACGCGCCCCTGCGGATGTTCGCGGATGCTCTGCCCACGGTCGTTGCCCGCCGGCTGCCGCGAAGCACCGTGGGAACCGCGTCGCTCGACGCGACGCTGACCAACCTCACGCACGCCACGGCAATGGCCTTTGTCGGCGGACGGGTGCCGAACGTCTGGCGCGGTGGCATCGATGCGACAGCCGCGCTGGTGGCCGAACGCGCGGCGCTCGATGCCGTCGATGGCACGCTCACCGTCACGAGGGCCACACTGGCGACGGGCGACCTCGCCGTCGCACAGGCGGCACCCGGTGTCGCGCGCATCGACAACGGCACCGTGACGCTGGCGCCCTGGCGATTCGAGGGCAGCGGGACCGACCTGACGGCCGCCGGCGCAGTACGGCTGGCTGACGCCAGCCTGCCCTACACACTCTCACTCGACGGGACACTCGACCTTCGGCTGCTCGGCACGTTCCTCCCCGGCCGCGTGAACGGCACGCTGCAATCCAAGGCGACGGTGCAGGGGTCGGCGACGGCGTTCGACGTGTTCGGGCGACTCGACATCGTCAACGCGAACTGGATCGCACGTGATCTCGGGCTGGCCATCACCGGGCTGAGCGGCCCCCTCGTGCTCGGGCGGGATCGCATCACCGTGGACGGCGTGTCGGCGAGGGTCAACGGGGGCAGCGTCACCGCCACGGGCTCGCTGTCGACGGGGCGCGACGGCAGCGCGACATCAGACGTCGTGTTCAAGGGCAGTGGCATCGCGCTCGACACCGCGGGCGTGGTCAGCGAGGTGAGCGGCGAGATCAGGGCCTCGAGTCCTGGGCGCAACGGCCTGCCCTACGGGTTGTCGGGCGACATCTTCGTCCAGCCGGGCATCGTGCGGTCGTCGCTGCGGCAGATCGCCATGTCGGCGACGGGATCCTCGAGGACGGCGCCGGCGACGCCCTCGATGCGCAGCATCCTCGACCAGGTCGATCTCGACCTGCGCGTGCGCACGATCGACGACCTCGTGGCCGACAGCAACGAACTCAAGCTGTCGATCGCGGGCGACGTGACACTCACCGGCACGCTCGCGGCGCCTGGCGCCAGGGGCGCCCTGACGGTCACCGACGAGGGCGAGTTGTTCTTCGGGGGGAGGCTGTATCGCGTCACGTCGGGACGGGTCGAGTTCGCCGATCCGGCGGCCATCGAACCACGGCTCAACGTCGTGGCCGATACGCGCGTGGCCGGCTACGACGTCACGATGCAGCTGCTTGGAACCCCTGCCGACCTGACGACGCGACTGACGTCGGATCCACCGCTGAGCGAAGGCGACCTGGCGTCGCTGCTGGCCACCGGCCGCACGCTCGACGAACGCAGCGGCGTGACGGGCGACGAGGCCAAGGCGCAGCTGATTTCGGCCGTGTCGAGCGAGTACCTCGGCGTCGTCGGGCGATGGTTCGGCCTCGACACGGTGCGCATCGAGCAGGACAACACCGACCTGTCGGCGACGGATCTCGATCCCGTTGCACGCCTCAACGTGACGAAGACGTTTGGCCGCTCGCTCGACGTGTTGTATTCGCAGAGCCTGAGCAAGAGCGACGACAACGCGTGGGTCGTCACGTATCGCACGGGATGGAAGCGGCTCGACGTGCGTGCGACGGTCAAGACGCGGCAGGGCGGCACGCTCGAGGTGCGCCAGGAACTGACGTTCGGCGGGGGCGCGACGCCGCCTCCGCGCCGGCGGCGCGTCGATACGCGGCCACAGGTCGTCGACGTGACGTTTTCAGGCCTCGACGCCAGCGACGAACGCGACTCGCGGCAGCAGATGCGCCTCCGCGCCGGCAAGCGTTTCGACGTGTTCGAGTGGCGGCGCGACCAGGAGCGTATCGCGGCGATGTTCCGCAAGCGTGATCGCCAGCGTGTCACCGTGTCGTCATACCGCCGCGACGTGGGGCGTCCGGGCGAGGTGGCCATCGACTACGTGGTCGATCCCGGGCCGGTGACGACTCTCGACGTGTCGGGCGCGACGCTGTCGGCAAAGGCATTGGGCGCCATGCGCGAGGCGTGGTCGCAGATCGGCGTCGACGAGTTCCTCGAGGAGGAGTGGCGCGAGATCGCCGTCGAGGACCTTGTCACGCAGGGCTACGTCGGGCCCAGGATCACTTCGACCATCACCACACCCGACAACCCCTGGATCAGGCGTGACGGGCGCGTCGCGATCGAGCCTGGCCAGAAGGTCGCAAGCCGCGAGGTGGTGTTCGAGGGCAACGCGCTGATTCCGGATGAACAGTTGCGCAGGCTGATCGTCACGTCACACCTCGACCCGACCGCGTGGGTGCGTCCATCGGTGCTGTCGGCGCCGATCCGCGAACTCTACGCCGCGCTGGGGCACTTCGAGGCCCAGGTGGCGACCGATCCCGTGCGCATCGAGGGGGAGCGGGCGATCCTGCCGGTGCGGATCACCGAGGGCCGGCAGTTCCTCGTCGGGACGCTCTCGATCGCCGGCGAGATCGCGCTGACCGAAGCCGCGATCTCGTCGGCCCTCGGACTCGAAGCGGGGGCGGTGTATCTTCCCGGCGTCGCGCAGCGTGGTGCCGACCGCGTGGCCGAGTTGTATCGCAACGAGGCCTACCCGGCCGCGATGGTGAGCCTGAACGCCTCCGTCGATCCGGCCACAGCGAGTGCCACCATCCACGTCACGATCAGCGAGGGACCGCGCCAGGTGCTGGCCGACATGGTCGTGACAGGCGACACGATCACCTCGCCAGGGCTGTTCCGGCGCGCCGCTGGCCTGCGTCTGCAGGCGCCGCTGGCCGGTCGGCACATCGACGAAGCGCAGTCGCGCCTCTACGACACGGGGATCTTCCGGAGCGTGACACCGACGGTCGAGCCCCTCGGTACGCCGCTCGCGGACGGGACACAACCGGTGCGACTCACGTTCGCCGTCGAGGACCAGCCACGCTACCGCCTCCGCTATGGCTTGCAGGCCTCGACGAGCGCGCTGTCTGACAACGGGTTCTCGACGAGTGACGTGCAACCGGGCGTGTCGGTTGACGCGCGTCGGACCAACCTCTTCGGCCGTGGCTTCTTCGCGGGCGTCGGCGGGTCGGCGACCACCGACAGCAACCGCGTGCGGTTCCTCACGGGCAGTTCAACGTGGTTCGGCCGCGAGGCCGATACGACCTTGAGCCTGGAACGACGCTATGCCACGGCGGCAGACACCTTGAGCCGCGTCGACCTGACATCAATCATCGCGAGCGCGGAACAGCGCTGGCCGATCACGCGCAACACGCGAGTCAGCGCGGGCTACGCCTTCGAATCCACGACACTGGGGCTGACGATCAGGGAGATCCTCCCTGGCTTGTCGCTCGACGACTCGCTGACGAGCGAGTTGGGGTCGGTGTCGTCCACCTACACGTGGGATACACGCGACAACGTGTTCAACGCGACGCGCGGGCTGTTCCATTCGTCGCGCGTGGAGTATGGCGACCGCGTGCTGGGCTCAGACCTGCGCTACCTGAAAGTGCTCGTGCAGCAGTACGGCTTCGTCAAGCGCCTCGGCGTCGTGTTTGCCTCGGCGGTCCGTTACGGCACGATCAGCATGGGTGACGATACCGATATCGTGAGCCCGAGCGTCCGGTTCCGCGCGGGCGGCGCCACGACCGTGCGCGGCTACGCGCAGGATGCGCTGTCGCAGGGCCAGGTGCAGCGCACCGACCTGCCCACGGGCGGCAACGCGCTGCTCATCCTCAACCAGGAAGTGCGCGTCCCGATCTGGGGATGGCTGGGCGGCGTCGCGTTCGTCGACGCCGGCAACACGTTCAGGCGCCCCTCAGACATGGCCATCGGCGACCTGATGGTCGGCCTCGGTGGCGGCATGCGCCTGAACACCCCGTTCGGCATCATCCGCCTCGACGTCGCCCGCCCCGTCCGCGAGCCCAGCGCCACCCGCCGCACCCGCTGGTACTTCGGCTTCGGCCACGCCTTCTGACCCCCGCCATGATTTCTGGCCCGAATTGGGGTCTGACCCGAATTGGCTGGAATTCGGATGAGAAACGGCGTTTTCGACGCCTGGCGTTTACGGGCGACGGCGTCCCGGGCGCTTCGGCTGGTGGATGCAAGTCGAGATCTCGCCCTGGGTGAGGTGCGCATCGAGCAAATCCGTCCAGTCGTCCGGCTTCGCGACGGGCCACTCGTCGATCGGTTGATGGCCCTTTGCGGACGCACTGCTCCACTCCCACTGCTCTGCCCGCCGCACCAAGCCAGCCCGTCGGGCGTTGGCCTCGACATAGCGGGCGGCGGTCAGGAAGTAGCGTTCGTCGTCGATCACCTTGGCCTTGAACCGGTCCTGGAAGATGTGCCCCGTGCCGGTCGTTCCCAAGCGCCGATGCACGCGCCTGGCATGACGGAAGGTCACGAAATGCAGCGCCCGCGACAGGGCGAATTCCTGCCGCGGTGACGCGAGCACGTGCCAATGGTTCGGCATCAGGCAGTAGGCGAACACGGCGATGGCGAAACGTTCGCGCGCCGTCGCCAGGTCGGCGCAGAACCCCTGGTAGTCATCGACGGTGTGGAAGACCCTGGCTTTCGAATTTCCCCGGTTGTAGGCGTGAACGACGACACCGGGCGGAACATCACGGAGCACTCGTGGCATGGGCACCTCTCATCCCCATGCCTACCAAGAGCCGTGCCGCGGCCGACTGCGCGCGCAGGTGCGGAATCCGGCCTGAATTTCGAGGCACGACTTCCCCTCCGCCACCACCAGGGAAACGCCCGTCACCCAGACGGAAACTGCAGATGATGAGGGTCTGACCCCAATTCACCCCAATTCAGGGGTTACCAGCCGCGGACGCGGGCCTGGGCCCAGGCGTAGAGTTCGGCGTAGCGGTGGGCTGACGCGTCCCACGACAGGTCGCGGCGCATCGCGGTCTGCTGCATGCCCTTCCAACCGGAGGGATCCTGGTGGTACCGATCGAGGGCGCGCGTCACGGCCTGCCAGAACGCGCCCGCGTCGAACGCGTCGAACGTGAAGCCGGTCGTCCAGTCGTCGACCGTGTCGGCAAGGCCGCCCGTCGCGCGGACGATGGGCAGCGATCCGTAGCGCATCGCGATCATCTGCCCCAGCCCGCACGGCTCGAACCGCGATGGCATCAGGAACATGTCGCTGCCACCGTAGACGAGCGGCGCCAGTTCGGCCGCATACGCCAGCACCGCCCGCATGCGGTCGCGGTGGTGCTCGGCCATCTCGCGGAACATCCGCTCGTACGGCTCGGCGCCCGTTCCGATCACGACGAACTGCGCGTCGCCCCCGTGCCGGCCCAGCAGGTGGTGCAGCACCGGTGCGGCCAGGTCGAGTCCCTTCTGCGCGTCGAGGCGCGTGATCATCGCCAGCAACGGCACGTCTGCACGCTGCGGCAGGCCGAGCTTGTGCTGCAGCGCCTTCTTGTTCTTGGCACGCAGCTCGATCGTGTCGGCGCTGAAGCGTGCCGCGAGGTTCCGGTCATTCTGCGGATTCCACAGGTCGGTGTCGATGCCGTTCAGCACGCCGTGCACGTCGTACGAGCGGCGACGCAGGAGGCCGTCGAGCCCGCAGCCGCCCTCGGGCGTCATGATCTCGCGCGCATACGTCGGACTGACCGTGTTGATCATCGTCGCGTGGTAGATGCCACGCGCCAGCGTGTTGATGCCACGGCCCTCTTCCTCGAGGCGCCCGTCGTCGGCAATCCCGAGGTAGTCGAGGAGCAGCCCTGGCGCGCGACCCTGGTGCATGAGGTTGTGAATGGTCAGCAGCGTCGGCATCGCGGCATAACGGGCATCGCCCTGCCCGGCCGTTGCCAGCCACGCGATCGCCCCAGACGCGTGCCAGTCGTGCGCGTGCACGACGTCGGGACGCCAGCCCCTGGCCGCGATCTCGAGGTCGAGCGCGGCGCGGCTGAAGAACGCGAACCGGAACGCGTCGTCGTCGTAGCCGTAGAAGCTCGGCCGCCCGAACATCGTCCGCTCGGCAATGAACGACACCGGCACGTCGGTGTCGGGCAGCACGGCCTCGAACACACCCGCCTGCTGCAGGCTCCGCCCGACCGGCACCTGCAACGTCAGCGGGCTCACGCCGATGTCGGTGGCGCCGGCGGCAACCTTGTCTTCGATGGTGCGGTACGCCGGCAGCACGACGCGGACGTCGTGGCCGATCGCGCGCAGGGCCTTGGGCAAGGCGCCGGCGACGTCGGCGAGTCCGCCGGTCTTCGCGAAGGGCGCCACTTCCGAACTGATCACCAGGATCTTCACGCGGGTAATCCTAGCAGCCCGCGGGCCTGACGGCGCGGAGGTCGGGCGCGAAGGTCGGGCGGGCGGCACGACCGGTGTCTGCGCGGCCACGAGGCAGGGGCCTCGGCGAGGCGATGCCCTTCCTGCACGGCTGATGTCGCGTCGGGCGTACACGTCACCGCCCCGGGCCGCTGGCAGCAGTGCCAGCGATCCGGGGCGGCGTGGGTTGACCGTGCCGTCGGTCACGTTCCCGGCGCGTGTCGCGCCGGCTGGTGTCCTACAGCGCGAACTGCTTCTTCACCGCGTCGAGCGCCTTCTTGGCCTGGGCGTCCTTCTTCCCAGCCAGGATGGCCGCCACCGCACCCTCGAGCGCCTGCTCGATGGCCAGCAACGCCGCGTTCTCCTCGGCGACCGGGCGTGCCTGCTGCTGCAGCGCGATGCGCAGGGCGTTGGCCCCCGTCGCGGCATCGGCCTCGAGGTACGCCTCGACGACCTTGCCGATGTCGGCCTTGCCGTCGGTGAGCATCCGCGTGATGAACGAGATGCCGGCATTGTTGACGAGGTAGTTCACCGCCGCCGTCGCCGTGATCTCGCGGCGGAGCGGGTGCTTCTCGAAGTACTGCGGGAACTTCTGCTGCAGCAGGGTCGGGAAGTAGGCGGTGAAGAGCGGACGCGCGGCCGCCGCCTCAGGCGCCGACGTCTGCAGGGCCCCCTTGAACGCCCAGTTCTTGATGGTGCCGAGCAGCACGCACAGCACCGGGCGCGGCAGGCCACGCTCGCGCATCGGGCTCGCGAGGAACTCCTCCCTGGTCGGCAGCGACGCGTCGACGCGATCGACGATGCCGGCGGTGACGAGGCCCTCGACGAACTGCACCCACGTCTCGTAGTCGGCGGCACTGCGCAGCGTGTCGAGCGCCAGGGCCTTGGCCTGGCCCTTGTTGTCGGCCAGCACGAGTTCCGACACCTCGTCGGTCATCTGCTCGATGATCGCGTTGCGCTCGTCGCGATCCTTGATGACACCCTGGCGCACCAGCATGTCGAGCAGGATCTTGATGTTGACCTCGTGGTCAGACATGTCGACGCCGGCGCTGTTGTCGACGGCGTCGGTGTTGACCAGCGCGCCGTGCATCCACGCCTCGATGCGGCCCTTCTGCGTCAGGCCGAGGTTTCCGCCCTCGCCAACGACCCGCGCGCGGAGTTCCTTGCCGTTGATCCGCAGCCGGTCGTTCGAGCGGTCGCCGACCTGCGCGCTGGTCTCGTCGCTCGCCTTGACGTAGGTGCCGATGCCGCCGTTGTAGAACAGGTCGACCTTGGCGGTCAGGATGGCGCGCATCACCTCTTCGCCGCTCGCCTCGGCCTTGTCGAGCCCGAGCACGGCCTGTGCCTCTGGGCTCAACGGGATGGCCTTCGCGTTGCGATCGAACACGCCGCCGCCCTTGCTGATCAGCGACTGGTTGTAGTCCATCCACGACGACCGCGGCAGGTTGAACATCCGCTGCCGCTCCGCATAGCTCACCGCCGTGTCGGGCGTCGGGTCGATGAAGATGTGGCGATGGTCGAACGCCGCCACGAGCTTCATGTGCTGCGAGCGCAGTGCGCCGTTCCCGAAGACATCGCCCGACATGTCGCCGATGCCCACTGCGGTGAACGGCTGCGACTGCGTGTCGTGCCCGAGCAGGCGGAAGCTGTACTTCACCAGTTCCCACGCGCCGCGCGCGGTGATGCCTTCCTTCTTGTGGTCGTACCCGACACTGCCGCCAGATGCGAACGCATCGCCGAGCCAGAACCCGTACTGGCCCGACACGCTGTTGGCCGTGTCTGACAGGTGCGCCGTGCCCTTGTCGGCGGCCACCACCAGGTACGGATCGTTCTCGTCGTGCCTGACGACGTCTGGCGGATTGGCGACCTCGCCGTTGACCAGGTTGTCGGTGACGTCGAGCAGGCCCGAGATGAACTGGCGGTAGCGGTCGATCAGGTAGCCATCGAGGGCCGGACGCGGGGGCACGTTGCCCTTCAGCACGAAGCCGCCCTTCGATCCGACGGGCACGATGACGGCGTTCTTCAGGTGCTGCGCCTTCACCAGGCCGAGGATCTCGGTGCGGAAGTCGTCGTGCCGATCGCTCCAGCGGATGCCGCCACGCGCGACCTTGCCGAAGCGCAGGTGGATGCCCTGCAGGTGGCGCGAGTGCACGAAGATCTCGAACAGCGGGCGCGGGGCCACCATCCCGTCGACCTTGGCGCTCTCGACCTTGAACGAGATCACCGGGCGTTCCGGGTGCTGGTAGAAGTTGGTCCGCACGGTCGCCGTGATCGCGTTGAACAGCGCCCGCAGCATCTCGTCGTCGACGATCGACGCGACCTTGCGCAGCGCGGCCTTCACGTCGGCCTGGGCCTTGGCGATGGCGTCGGCGCGCGACCCCGTCAGCACCGGGTCGAACCTGACCGCGAAGTAGTCGAACAGCGCACGCGCGACCACGCTGTTGCGCAGCAGCACGCCGTTGATCGTGTCGGCGTTGTACGACGGACGGACCTGCAGCAGGTAGTTCCGGTAGGCGCGGAGCACCTCGGCCTGCCGCCAGGCGAGCCCCTCCTTGAGCACGAGGCCATTGAGTGGGCACTCGGTGGCGCGTTCTTCCTGCAGCGCCCTGAGGGCATCGAGCAGCCGATCCTGCCCCTCGAGCAACGCCGTGATCGTCCGGGCGTCGGCTTCGACGATCAGCTTCGACAGGAATCCCTTGCGTCCCTCGGGCAACGCCAGCGGGATGCTGATCTCCTCGGTCACCGCGAGGCCCAGGTTCTGGAGGGTCCGCAGCGTGTCAGACAGCACCAGCGTGCGCGGCGAGAACAGCTTGAGCTGCGCGCTCTCGGGCGTCCGCGGCAGCACCAGCAGTTCGAGGCGCCCCTCGAGCTGTTCGAACCGCTCGACATCCTGCGGCACCTCTTCGGGCTTCGTGCTCTCGCGGTAGAGGCCGCTGCGCGTCTCGACCCGGACGTACTTCTTGAGCAGCCGGCGCCCTTCGATCGGCCCGAAGTGCCGTTCGATCGCGATCCCGGCCTGGTCTTCCCAGGTCATGATCGTCTTGCGCGTCAACTCGCGTACCTTCGACACGTCGAGCGCGTGATCGAGCGTCGAGGCGTCGAAGTAGTACACCAGCACGCCGTTGATGCCGCAATCGGCCCAGGTGTTGAACGAGATGGGCCCGAACTCCTCGGCCAGCACCTGCTTGAGTTCCTCTTCGGCCTTGCGCGAGTAGCGCATGTCGGTGAACGCGATCAGCGCCGCCTCGTAGCCGCGGCCCTTGCGGATCGTCACCGCGATCTCGTCGTCGCCCGACAGGTAGACCATCTGGTCGACGATCGACCTGAGCGACGCCAGGTCGCCGTAGAGCAGCTCGCGCTTCGGGAAGTGGTTGAACGTCGCGCGCATCTCGCGGTAGGCGTGCGAGTTCGGCAGCGCGCTGCTCTGGGCCAGCAGGGCGGCGAGCTTGCCGCGCAGCAGCGGAATCTCCTGCGCCTTCTCGGCAAATGCGCTCTTGGCGAGGCGGCCGAGGATCAGCGTCGCGCTGGTGAGGTGGCCGTCGGCCGACCATTCGCGCACGACGAGGTCATCGATCGGGTCGAGATAGTGGATCGCCGACGCGTTCGTGCAGTAGTCGATGTCGACGATCCGCACGTCGTCGGCCGAGGGCTGGACGTGCCCGGCGACGCGCTCGGTCAGCCCGGGGAACACCGTGGGCAGCAGCGACGGTTCCTTGAACGCGCCCATCGAGCCGGCCGGATCCTGGTGCAGCGCCCCGTCGGGGCCCGGCAGGTAGCGCATCATGCCGAGGTGCACGTAGTTGTCGTCGAGCAGCCACTCGAGGAACTCCCTGGCGGCGTCGGCCTCGCCGGCCACGCCACGGCGGCTCCGGATCCGGGCGCTCAGGTCGCGTGTCGCCCGCTTCATGTCGGGATAGTCCTCGACGGCGAGGAACACGCTCTTGAGCAGCGAGTGGATCTGGTGCTCGATGCGGCGCATCTTGTCGCGCGCCTCGATCCGCTCGATGCGGAACTGGCAGTACAGCTCGCGCGAGCCGTCACCGGTCTGCCCGCCAACCCACATGATGCGTTCCCACTGGCGGCGCACCGTGAAGATCGGATGGATGGACGTGAAGACGCGCAGGCCCTCCTTCTGCAGGTAGTTCTTCAGCGACTCGAAGATGAAGGGGGCGTCGGGCGTGTGCGTCTCGATGATGGTGACTTCGTGGTGGTGACCCGAGGTCGACCCCGATGCCGCTTCTTCCTTCTCGTCGGGGTTCCGCACCGACACGTGGAGGCCGGGGAGCCCGCGATACAGCTGGTGCTCGGGCGTGATCGTGTGCGCCACGAAGCGGAAGTACCCCCGGATGCGCTCGGCGAGCGCCGATGGAGGCAGGTGGAAGGCCATGGAGTCGGGAATCTCGGGGAAGACGACCGACGCGAACGCCTGCAGGAGGTCGCGGTCGGCCTCCGGGGCCGACCCGCCCAGGACGTTCTGGACTTCGGGCAGCAGGGTGGAGCGGCGTGACGGATCTGCGGTAATCATGAGGGGATCCAGTATGCACTGAAGGAATGGGTGACCATAACGGCCGCGCACGGAACGTGCGCGACTTCGGATGCTACTACTCGGCCAATCGAAAGAAAAGGGCAGGCCGCCAACGACGACCTGCCCAGGGGGGACTTGACTTATTGCGCGATTTTCTCAGCCACGGAACCCCTGCGCCTCGAGTTGCTCGAGATAGACCGCGAAGGTGTCGTTGTAGAGCGCGCCCGGCCGACGCTCGCGGAGGCGCGCCGTGGCCTCGGCACCGGTGTATCCGAGGTGGCACAGGATGACCCCCGCCAGCAGGGCCGACCGGTTCAGGCCCATGGTGCAGTGCACCAGGACCTTCTGCCCCTTCCGGATCAACGACGCCGCCATCAGCGCCAGCGCGTGCAACCGGTCGAGGTCGGGCAGGTCGTCGTCCTCGATGTGGCAGTAGACGTAGAGCACGTGCCCGGGCTCCTCAGAGATCCCGGGGTCGATGCCCCGTTCGAGGTCGATGATCACGTTGATCCCCTGCTGGTGCACGGGATCCCAGACGTTGGTCGCCGGCGAAATGAACAGGCGCCCCGCGTCGTCGATCTGGAACAACTCGAAAAGATTCGCCTCGTCCAACATCCTGGCAGACCTCGGGCCGCACCCGGTGCGGCGCCGTGCGGCGGTGACGGGGCCGTGACGCCCCGGTGACCTTACCGGAATTCGATGGTGACCCTGGGGTCGTTGATCTTGATGCCGCTCACGCCCGACTTGGCCAGCGCGGCACGCGCCTCGGTCACGCTCATGCCCGGGCCGAAGGGCATCTCGTCGAGGCCGGCCAGGGCAGCCGGATTGGCGAACAACTGCTCCATGTCGAGGTCGAGCAGGGTCACGGTGTTGCCCTCGACGTAGGGGCTCGACGAACGGATGAGCTTCCCCTCGACCTCGACGGCCATCTGCACCCGGAAGCCCTTGAAGAACATCTGCGCCATCGCCAGTTCCTCGGCCTTGGGCGCCTGCTTCGACTTCGCCCCCGTCCCGGATTTCGAGGCCGCCCCGCCTGGCTTGTCGGGGAACTCAATCGACAGCACCGAGTTGCCCGCCGCGTTCTTCGTCATCGACACGCGCATCGGATCCGAGCTCTTCGACCCCACGTTCTCGTCGAGCACCAGCTGGTTCACGTCGTCGAACGCGAGGACCACCTTGACCCCCTCGAGCCCGTCTTTCTTGATCGGCGTCCGCGACACCAGCCTGACGCCCTTCATCTTGGCCAGGTCGGCCTTCATCTTCTCTTCGCTGAAGGCGTCCTCGAACGGATTCGACGACTTCGACTTGCTCTTCACCGAACCGCCCATCTGCGACGTGATCATCTGGCCCATCTGCTCGATCATCGCCGTGTTCATCAGCATGACCTGCTCGACGGTCCCACTGCCGTTGGCCTTGACCTTGACGGTCGTCGTGGACGTGATGCACGCGCTGGTCAGGACGGCCGCGGCCAGCAGCGGGATCAGGGCAAGGCGTCGGAACATGTGGCCCTCCAGGCTCGTTGGTCTATCGGCGCATGAGACGCCGAAGCACAGGGCTCAGTTCGACAGGGCCTTCGCGATCGCGTCGCGGAGCTCGGGCGCGTCTGGCGCCACCTTGCTCGGGAAGAACGCGATGACCTTCCCGTCCTTGCCGACCAGGTACTTGCTGAAGTTCCACGCCGGCAGCGACCCCGCCGCGCCGAGGTAGCCGTACACCGCCGACTGCCCCGCCCCGGCCTTGGTCTCGACCTTGGCGAACAGCGGGAAGGTCACGTCGTACTTGGTCCGGCAGAACGTGGCGATTTCGTCGGCGGTGCCGGGTTCCTGCCCACCGAACTCGTTCGAGGGGAATCCCAGGACCGAGAACCCCTTCGACGCGAACTCGCGATGCAGCTGCTCGAGGCCGGTGTACTGCGGCGTGTAGCCGCACTTGCTGGCGACATTGACGACGAGCGTCACCTTGCCCTTGTAGGTCGACAGGTTCACCGGCGCGCCGGCGAGCGACGGCACGGTCAGGTCGTAGAGTGAGGTCACGTTGCCTCCCGCCGCCGACACGTGCGCCGCGCCGGCCGTCAGTCCGATCGTCACGACGAGCCCCGCAAGGCCCGCAATCATGGTCTTGTGCATGTCACTGTCCTCCAGAGGAACCTCGCCATTGTAGCGCGCCCTCGCGGTGCCCCGGGCCGTCAGACGAAGTCGGCGATCTGCGACGGCCGCAGCGTGCCCTTCCGCCAGGCCCGCAGCTTCATCAGGTAGAAGATGACGGGCGTGATCACCAGCACGTGAATCGTCGACGTCACCATGCCGCCCAGGATCGGGGCCGCCATCGGCTGCATCACGTCGACGCCGACGCCGGTCGCCCACATGATCGGCCCGAGCGACACGATGGTCGTGCCAACGGTCATGAGCTTCGGGCGCAACCGCAGCACCGAGCCCTCGACGGTCGCATCGAAGATGTCGTTCGCCGTCAGCGGTGTGCCGGCCCGCAGGCGCTTGTCGAGTGCCTCGTGGAGGTAGACGACCATGACGACGCCGGTCTGCACGGCGACGCCGTAGAGGGCGATGTAGCCGACCCACACGGCCACCGAGAAGTTGCTGCCGAGATACCACTGCGCGACGACGCCCCCGGTCATGGCATAGACCACCGAGAGCATCACGATCACGGCCTCTGACATCGAGTGGAAGGCGAAGTACAGCAGCACCAGGATGGCGAGCAGCACGAGCGGGATGACGATGCGCAGCCGCTCGCGGGCACGCAACTGGAACTCGTACTGCCCCGTCCACTGCAGCGTGTACCCTGTCGGCAGCGACACGCCTGACTGCAGGGCGGCCTTCGCCTGTTCGACGTAGCCACCCAGGTCGCGCGTGTCGGCATCCACGTACACGTATCCCGCGAGCTGGCCGTTTTCGTCGCGGATCATCGCGGGGCCCTCGCTCAGGGTGATGGCCGCAAGCTGCCCCAGCGGCACGTGGGCCCCGCCCGGCGTCTTGACGAGAATGCGCTCGAGGGCGGGCAGGTCGTCGCGGAAGGCACGCTCGTAGCGCACGCTGACGGGATAGCGTTCGCGCCCTTCGACGGTGCGCGTGACGGTCATGCCGCCGACGGCGGCCTGGATCACGTCCTGCACGTCGGCCACCGACAGTCCGTAGCGGCCGATCGCGTCGCGGTTGATGTCGATGTCGGTGAAGTAGCCCTGCGTCACGCGCTCGGCGTAGACGCTGCGCGTGCCTGGCAGCCCCTGCAGCGCCTGCTCGATCTGGCGGCCGAGTTGCTGGATCACCTGCAGGTCGGGGCCGAAGACCTTGATCCCCACCGGGGTCTTGATGCCGGTGAACAGCATGTCGAGGCGATTCCGGATCGGCATGGTCCACGTGTTGGGGAATCCCGCGAACTGCAGCTGCTCGTCGAGTTCCTGCTGCAGGCGATCGAATGTCATGCCGGCCCGCCACTGCTCGCGCGGCTTGAGCACGATGGTCGTGTTGACCATGCCCATGGGCGAGTTGTCGGTCGCCGTGGTGGCCCGGCCGATCGATCCGAAGACGCGCTCGACCTCGGGCACCTGCGCGATCAGCCGGTCTTGCACCTGCATCAGTCGCGTGCCCTCGGTCACCGACAGGCCCGGTGGTGCGGTCGGCATGTAGAGCAACGCGCCCTCGTAGAGCGAGGGCATGAACTCAGACCCGATCGTGCCGAGCAGCGGGATCGTCAGGGGGATGAGGAGGAAGTTGACGACCAGCGCCGCCCACCGCCAGCGCAGCGCCAGCCGGAGCACGGGGGCGTAGAGGGCGGTGAAGACGCGCGAGAGCGGGTTGGCGTGCTCGGGACGGATCCGTCGCCCGCGCACCAGCAGGGTCATCAGCGCCGGCACGAGCGTGATGGCGAGGATGGTCGCAAACACCATCGCAAAGGTCTTGGTCCACGCCAGCGGCCTGAACATGCGCCCTTCCTGCGCCTCGAGCAGGAAGACGGGCATGAACGACACGATGATGATCGCCAGCGAGAAGAACAGGGCGCGCCCGACCTGCTGCGCGGCACTCACGACCTCGCGCGGCTGTTCGTCGTAGGGCACCGGGGTCCCGTCGCTGCGGGGTTCGGCCAGTCGCCGGTAGGCGTTGTCGACCATGACGATCGACGTGTCGACGAGTTCACCGATCGCCAGCGCGATGCCGCCGAGCGACATGATGTTCGACGAGACGCCGAGGTAGTACATCGGCACGAACGCGGCGACGACGGTGATCGGCAGGGTGATGATCGGGATCAGCGCCGACCGCACGTGGAACAGGAAGACGAGGATCATGACCGAGACGACCACGACTTCCTGCACGAGGGTATCGCGCAGGGTCACGATCGATTCCCTGATGAGTCCCGACCGGTCGTAGGTGGTGACGACGCGCACGCCCTGGGGCAGGGCGCCCTGGATCTCGGCCAGGCGCGCCTTGATGCGATCGATCACGCCGAGCGCGTTCTCGCCGAACCGCATGACGACGATGCCACCGACGACCTCGCCCTGGCCGTCGAGATCCGCGGCGCCCCGGCGCAGGTCGGGGCCTTCGCTGACGCGGGCGACGTCCTTCACGCGCAGCGGCGTCCCGCGGCCATCGGTGCCGACGGCGATCGACTCGATGTCGGCGATCGACTTCAGGTATCCGCGTCCGCGCACCATGTACTCGCGTCCGGCGAACTCGAGCAGGCGTCCCTCGACGTCGTTGTTGCTGCGCTCGATCGCCATCACGACGTCCTTCAGCCCGATGTCGACCGAGGCGAGCCGCTGGGGATCGAGCGTCACCTGGTACTGCCTGACGAAACCGCCGATCGAGGCGACCTCGGCAACGCCGGGGACGCTGGCGAGCTGGTAGCGCAGGTACCAGTCCTGAAGCGAACGCAGTTCCGCGAGCGAGCGCGTCCCGCTGTCGTCCACCAGCGCGTACTGGAAGACCCATCCGACGCCCGTGGCGTCTGGTCCGAGCGTCGGTGTCACCCCGTCGGGCAGGCGCGATCGCAGTCCCTGCAGGAATTCGACGACGCGGCTTCGCGCCCAGTAGATGTCGGTGCCGTCTTCGAAGATCACGTAGACGTACGAGATGCCGAAGTCGGTGAAACCACGCACGGTCTTCACCTTCGGCGTCGAGATCAGCGCCGATACGATCGGGTAGGTCACCTGGTCTTCGATCAGGTCCGGGCTGCGGCCGTCCCACTCGGTGGCGACGATGACCTGGACGTCCGAGATGTCGGGCACGGCGTCGAGCGGCGTGCGGTACATGGCCCAGACGCCCCACAGGGCAAGGCCGAGCGATGCGATCAGGACGATGACGCGCTGACGGGCGCACCAGGCAATGAGGCGTTCGATCATGATCGGCCTCCCGCTCAGCGCGCCGTCACGCCGACGCTGTACGAGCCGACGGCGCGACCGTTCCTGGTGACGGTGACAATGGCGTCCCACCGGCCGGCCATCGTGAAGCGGCCGTGCCCGTGGTACTCGCCGTCGGCGTTGTGCAGCAGCGTCACCTCGCTCTTCATCGCGGGCATGTTCATCGATGGCATCGGCGCCATGTAGAGCAGCACGGCGACGCCGGCATCGGTCACGGGTCGGCCCTCCGGGTCCTTCACGGCGACCACGAACATGTTGTCGCCGTTGCGCGGCGGGTCGGGATCGGTGCGCAGCGTGATCGCGTAGCGCGACGTGGCGGCGCCGGCGGCACCTGGATCGCCCGTGGCGCCCTCGCCGGCAGGCGCTGGCGTGTAGCCCAGCATCGCGGCCCGCAACTGGCTCTCGGAGTCGATGAAGAACGCGGCGGCGCCCGCCACGCGGTCGCCCTCGGCGAGCCCCGTGACGACCTCGATCCGGCCGTCACCGCGCTGACCGGTGTCGATCTGGCGAGGCTCGAAGTACCCGTCGCCCTGCGAGACGAACACGAACCGGGCGGTGCCGGTGTCGATGACCGCGTCGGTCGGCACCGTGATGACCTCGCGCGCCTGAGCCGTCAGGGCGACGTTGGCGAACATTCCCGGCCGCAGGCGCCCGCCGCGGTTGCCGAGCACGAAACGCACCTTCGCCGTCCGCGTCTCGGGCGCGAGCGACGGGAGGATGAGCGCAACGGCCGCCGGGAAGACTTCGCCCGGATACGCGTCGACCGTGACGCTGGCGCGCGCGCCGCGTCTGACGGCCCTGAGGTCGCGCTCGTAGATGTCGGCCTCGACCCAGACGCTCGACACGTCGGCGAGGCGGAACAGGCTCTCGCCGGGCATCACGCGCATGCCCTCGACCACGCGCTTCTCGACGACGACACCCGAGGCTGGTGCGCTGATGGTGATGGTCTCGCGCGGGGTGCGCGACTGCTCGAGCGCGGCGAGTTCGGCCGCGGGCAGGTCCCACACCGCCAGCCGCTGCTTTGCTGCCTCGGCAAGTCGCTCGGCATACCCGCGCGCGTCGGCAATCGCGCTCGTCGCGGCCTGGTCGCGCGTGCGCAGGGCCAGCAGGTACTCCTGCTGTGTCGCGATCAGCTCGGGGGCGTAGAGCGTGAACAGCGGCTGCCCGGCGGTCACCGGCACGCCCGTGGCGTTGACGAACAGCGTCCGCACGTAGCCCTCGACGCGGATGTTGACGTCGCGATAGCGCGTTTCGTCGAACTGCACCGTGCCGACGGCGCGCACGTCGTCCGACATCCGCGAACGCTCGGCCGCCACGAGCCGCACGCCGATCAACTGGCGCTTGCGCAGGTCGAGCTGCAGCGGCGCCCGCGCATCGGGTGGAGCCGCCGACGGCGCGTGGGCGGCCGGGTCGGCGTGCGTGTCGGCGGCAGCGGGCGCCAATGTGCTCTCCTTCACCAGGTCCATCCCGCAAAGCGGACAGGTACCTGGTGTGGCCTGTCGCACCTCCGGGTGCATCGGGCACACGTACTCGTCCACCTTCGGCGCGACGAATCGGTGCCCGATCCACGGGAGGTGCGTGCGGTAGCGGTAGGCCGCGGCGGCCGACATCGCGACGGCGACGACGGCAATGAAGACAACGAGGCGCGACGAACGGGAAGCAGGCATGGCGATCACCGTGACTCGACGTGCGACTGGCCGGTGAGGTCACCGGTCAGCACGTCGAGGGTCGTGAGCGCACGATCGCGATCGGCACGCACGCGGATGATGTCGAGCGCGGCCTCATTGAGGCGGCGCGTGAGTTCGAGCAGTGGGGTGAAGGCCGACCGGCCGGCCGCGTAGTCGATCCGTGCGATCTCGAGCGCATGCTGCAGGGCGGGGAGCACGCTGTCGGCAAGGAGCGCGCGACGACGCTCGGCCGATTGCGCCGTGACGAGTTGTTCGGCCACTTCCTGGCGGATGCGGACGGTGGCGCTCTCGCGCTGCGCCGTCGCCGCCAGGATGGCGGCATCGGCGCTCTTCAGCATCTCGTTGACCCGGTGGCGTGCCCATGGCGCGTTGGGCCACGAGAACCCGACGCGCGCGGTGAACGCGTCGGTCATCGACGGCATCGCCATGAGGCCACCCTGCACGACGTAGTCGGGCTTGCGTTCGGCGAGCCCGAGGTTGCGCTCGGCCACCGCGCGTTCGGTCTCGCGCTCGACGGCCGCTAGGTCGGGATGCCATCCGGTGACACGCGCCGTGACGTCGGGCTCGGCCGGAAAGGCCATCCCGGCATCGGTACGCGCCGGATCGAGCGGGCCGATGGGCGCATCTGGCGGCCGGTGCATCAGCGAGTTGAGCTGCACGGCCGCCATGCGTTCGGCTTCTTCGGCCATCAGCCGCTCGTCGGCGAGCCGCGCGAGTTCGACCACGCCCATCAGCACGTCCTGCTGCGCGCCGCTCCCGGCGGCGTAGCGCAGTTCGGCGGCATCGATGCCCTGTCGCACGATGGCCTCGGCCTCGGCGATGCGGGCCTGCGTGTCGCGGGCGATGCGGAGGTCGAGGTACCGCTCGACGGCCTGGGTCGCCATCTCGAGGTGGTGTCGTGCGACCTCGACGCCGGCCACGGCCACCTCGGCGCGCGCCCGCGTCACGCGCAGGTCACGCTTCCCCTTGCCGGGCAGTTCCTGCTCGAGCATGACCATCCACTGCGCATCGGTGGGCTTCCAGCGGTTGAACGGCCACTGCCACACCTGGAGTTCGACCATGGGCGGCGGGAGGCCGCGCTCGATCGGGACGCGTGCCGCGACGGCCGCGATGTTGGCCTCGATGGCGGCGAGATCGGGGTGCTGGTTCACCGCGCGACCGATGGCCTCGGCCATCGACAGCGGTGGCGCAGCCGGCTGCGCGGCGGCAGACGCCACCGACAGCAGGAGGGCAGAGACGAGTCCTGAACGACAACGCATGATCGAACCCCTTGCGGCGCGCGGCGGCCTCGCCGCCGTGCGGATGGCGGGCCGCGAACATGCGCGGCCTCGCGTGGGCCGCCGCACGGACGACGGCCCGGCACAGGGGCACACCTCGCCCCTGGGCGTGAAGGCGATCGCGCCGGGGTCAGATCAGGAAAACGCCGAACAGGAGGTGTGGAGGGTCTGGCGGACGGCCGCGGATGGTCGCGGCGAGCGCTTCGGCCCGCCCTGGCGCGGCCAGCGTCGGGATGTCGAAGACCAGGGCGGCCCAGTGGGCCAGCGGCGTCGTGTCGTGCGCCGAGACCGGCGTGGCCGGCACCGGCGAGGCGCCGGGCGAGGCCGTGTCGTGCGTGCAGCAGGGCGCGCTCAACGCCGCCCGGTTGCAGTGGTCGGCCACGCAGCAGGCCATCGCCACGTCATCGCCATGGCTGGCGATGATCGACAACGGCAATGCAGGCAGCACGAGCACCGCCAGCGCCAGGATGGCCACGAACCGTCTCGCGAAGAAGCGGGACACGTCCGTCGAGTGTGCGGGGAACGGCCAGGGGCTGTCAACCGCGCGCAGGAGCAGCCCGGCCATGTGGATGGCGACGGCAGCGGCCCGGGGGACGCGACTCCACGTGTGTCGGCGGCACGTCCGGCAGGCCGAGCGTACCGTTGGTGCCTGCGCGCGGGGGCGCTCAGACCTCGCCAACGGCCAACCCCCAGGGCGAGGGGTCGGCCGTCAGCGGCGATACCAACGGCCTACGCCGCCGCCTTCTTGATCAGTTCGAGGTCGATCGTGATCTGGACCTGGTCGGAGACGACCACGCCGCCGCCGTCGAGGGCGCGGCTCCACGACACGCCGAAGTCCTGGCGGTTGATCGTCGTGGTGGCCGTCGCGCCGATCCGCGTCTCGCCGCGGGTGCCCTTGATCTCGGCCGACGGGCCATCGACGTCGAGTACGACCTGCTTGGTCACGCCGCGCATCGTGAGGTCGCCGGTGACCTTGAACTTGCCGGCGCCCGCAGCCGCGACCGACTTCGACGTGAAGGTGATCGTCGGGAACTTCTCGACGTCGAAGAAGTCGGCGCTCTTGAGGTGCTTGTCGCGACCCTCGTTGCGCGTGTTGATCGAGGTGGCATCGATGGTCGCATTGACCTTGATGCTCGACACGTTCTTGCCGTCGAACTCGATCGTGCCGGTGGTCTTGCCGAAGTCGCCGCGCACGGTCGACACCATGAGGTGCTTGACCGAGAACTGCGCCGACGAGTGGGCGGTATCGATGTCCCAGGTCTGGGCGGCGGCGGGGGCGGCGACGGCGAGAGCCGCGGCCAGTGCGAGCAACGAACGCTTCATGGTCATTCCTCCTCGGGAATCCGGGTCTGTGCCGCGCGGCGGCGCGGCATGTACTTGTGACGACGCTATGTGTTGTAACACACTCTCGGATCAAGATCCAGCGCCCAGTACGGCCCGGGGCGGCCGCGCCCGGCACCGGCGCCCTCCGGGCGACACGGAACCCTGGCCTGGCACCTGGTCTGTTGGCTTACTTTCCGTCCAATACGCCCGAGGCGTCGATTTCGTTTCGTACCGGATCGAAGTCCGGGTCGAGGCGGGCCCGCACCCGGTTGAGCGGGTCGAGGAGGCGCACGGCCTGCCGCAGGTACCGCGTCGCGGCCGGCGCGTCGCCGCGGACCGCGTGCAGCGCCGCCACGTAGTAGGCCGTGGCGCCGTCGATCGCGCCCTGCGCCTCGCGCAACTCCACGAGGCTGACGACGCGTGACGCGTATTCGTCGGCGCGGGCCCGTTCACCGCGCCGCCACAGGGCCGTCGCCAGCTTCTGGAGGGCCTCGATGGTCGTACGGTCGCGCAGGCCGTGATCCGAGGCGCCGAGGAAGCGCAGTTCCGATTCGTACTCGGCGATGGCCTCGTCGAGGCGTCCCTGGCGGTACAGGGCATACCCGAGCCGAAGGTGCGCGCCGACAATCTGCATCCCCTCGGAGCCCGAAATCGCCCGCTCCTGCAGGTCGACGGCACGCCGGGCGGCGTGCTCGGCCTCGTCGGGGCGACCCAGCAACGCGTAGAGGTGCGACAACTGCAGCCACGCGTATCCGTTCTGGTCGTTCAGCAGGACCGCGTGCTGGAGTTCGGTGGCGCCTTCCTCGAGCTTGCCCATGCCGAACCAGAGGATGCGGGCGAGCGCCGCGTGACCGGCGGCGTTGCCGGGGTCGAGCCGGAGCGCCTCGCGCGTCGCGGCGAGGGCGTCGTCGTGGCGGCGCACGTTGGCCAGCGCCGTGCCGAGCATCGCGTGCGCGATGGCGAGTCGGGGTTGCAGGGTCACCGCCCGCTGCAGCGCCTCGACGCCCCTCGCCAC
>JAEUQQ010000076.1 GCA_016789685.1 Acidobacteriota bacterium
TGCGCCCACATGAAGGTGGGGACGGCCACGGCAATGAGCGCGAGGGCAAGCAGGCGGCGGTTCATCGGAATCTCCTTGGGGTGTCAGAAGCCGCTGGGCTTCACCCAGAAGCTCTCGCGCCACGACGCACCAGGCGCGATCGACTGCAGTTCACGATACACGCCTTTGTGCGCGAGGTTGAGGGCGTTGCTGATCGCCACCATCGGCTCGACGCAGATGAAGTCCGGCGTCGCGAGGGGATTGGCGGGCGGCCGCGGCGCGGGAGCCGCCGACGGCGCGGGCCGGTTCGGATTTGGAGGCGGAATCTGGCTGCCGCGCCCCGTGTTGAGCGGATTGGGCGAATAGACGACCAGGGCCTTGTAGTTGGGCCCGACCGACACGTCGATCCGCTGCCCACGTCCCTGCACGGTCGTGGTCGCCCGGCCTCGCGCGTCGCGCACCAGGTCGGTGAACACATCGTCGAGGTTGTAGTCGCGCAAGGCGCCGCGGCCGTTCGTGAAGAAGCCCTCGGCTGGCTCGGTCTCGCCGGTCGGCACCTTCTGCGACGACAGCAGCCACCGCGTGCGTGCGGGCAGGCTGATGCTCCATTCGTCGCGCGGCGAATCGGTGAGCTTGAAGTACGGGTGATAGCCGATCGAGACCGGCATGGCCTCGCTCGAGTGGTTGGTGATGGTCGTGCGCACCTCGAGTTCACCGTCTGCCAGGCGATAGGTCATCTCGATCGTGTGCGCAAAGGGCCACTGCTTCATCCACCCCGGATGGCGGAAGACCTCGAGCCGGCTCGTCATCCATGCCGCGTGCGCATCGTGGCGCACCTCGATCACCTGCCACTTGTCGGTCCGGCTCACGAAGCCGTGAATAGGGGTCGCGCCATTGACATTGCCGAGTTGCATGTCGAATGGGTACCGCGTGCCGTTGGCGTGAAAGGCCTGCTCGTCGAGGCGATTGGCCCACGGCGCCAGCAGCGGGATGCCATGCAGGCCCGCCGGGCGCGCCGTGAACGCCTCTACGCTCGCGAACGGGAACCGCAGGATGTCGTGGCCCTTCACGTTCATCTCGTAGGCCATGTTGCCCACCGACGCCAGGATCGACACCACGACCTGGTGTGCGCGGTCTTCGAGCCTGACGATGTCGCCGGTGCGGCGCGACTCGTACGCGGGCCCATCGCCGGCTGGTTGTGCGGCGGCGACGGCTGGAGCCGACCATGCGATGGCGGCCGCTACGATGGTGAGGAGGGCAATCGGCGACGTCATGGGCGTGACCTCGTGCGCCAGTCTCGAGCGTGGCCGATCGAATGGCGCGTCGACGCACAACTTACTCCAAGGCGCCCGGACATGCGGCTCGCGTCATCGCCGGGGAGCGAGCCCCGGAGGAACAGGACGACAAACGGGCGTTCGGTGCAGAGCTAGTCGCCACGGAACTGGTCGCGTCAACGCCTGTTGCGACAGGTCGACGTGCCGGAAGCGGCGCACGACGAGCTGCCCCCCCCACCGGCCCGCCGCTCCCGCACGGGCCGTGCGAGGATCGCACGCGAGCCACCCGGGTTAACATCGCGTGGTCGCACGACACAAGGAGCCTCGCATGATTGGTGGTAGGCAGGTATGGCGAGCGGCAGTGGTGGCGCTCGCGCTGGTCACGGCAGACGCATCGGCGCAGTCCGCGCCCGGCACGCAGAAGCCGTTCGAACCCGTCAGCGGCCAGGGCGGCAAGGACGTGGTCTGGGTGCCGACGCCCCAGGTCACCGTCGACAAGATGCTGGAACTGACCGGGGTCACGGCCAGTGACTACGTGATCGACCTCGGGTCGGGCAACGGCATCACCGTCATCACCGCGGCGAAGAAGGGCGCGACGGCGCTCGGTGTCGAGTTCAACCCCGAGATGGTGGCCCTGTCGCAGCGGCTCGCGCGCGAAGCCGGCGTCTCGCACAAGGCCACCTTCGTGCAGGGCGACCTGTTCGAGGCCGACCTGTCGAAGGCCACGGTCATCACGCTCTTCCTGCTGCCAGACATCAACCTGAAGCTGCGCCCGAAGCTGCTCGACCTCAAGCCCGGCACCCGCGTCGCGTCGAACACGTTCACGATGGACGACTGGGAACCCGACGCCAGGGAGATGCTGCCGAACTGCACGTCGTGGTGCACGGCCATGGCGTGGATCGTGCCCGCCAAGGTGGCTGGCTCGTGGCAACTCGGCCAGCAGGTGCTCACGCTCTCGCAGCAGTACCAGTTCATCTCGGGCGCGCTCGGATCGGCGCCCATCAGCGACGGCCGCCTCAAGGGCGACGAGATCACCTTCAGCGCCGCAGGCCGCACCTACACGGGACGCGTCAGCGGGACGACAATGACCGGCACCGGCTGGTCGGCCACGCGGAAGTAGCGCGTCGCCCGGAGCACGGGCCACCGGCCTGCCGCCGCGGCAGGCTGGTGGTCATGGACGACATGGGTATACTCGGAGTCTCTGCCAGCCGGAGTGACTCTGTCGATGACCCTCGCACGACGCCTGGCGCTCGTGGCGCCGCTCGCCGTCGCCGCCGCCTGCGGCACACCCCACGACGACGGCGGCGAACTCCACGCCCGCAAGGCCGTCCTGCAGCGCGAGGTCGATGCGCTGCGCCCGATCGTGGCCCGCCTCGAACGCGGCGAGCCGATGCTGCCCGCGGGCGACATCGCCGTCGCCATCGACGAGGCCCTGCTGCGCGACATGATCCGCGCGCAGTTGCCCATCGAGGCCGACGTCGACACGTACCACCTGAAACTCCACGACGTCGAAGTCACGTTCCGCGGCAGCCCGCTCGTCCGCATGCGCGGCGCGCTCAACCATCGCGACCATCCCGACTACGTCGCCGAGGTGACGGCACTCGGCGCCCTCGTCGACATCGCCGTGGATGCGCCATCGTCGACGCTGGCGGCGCGGATCGCCATCGATCACCTCCGGATCGACAAGGCCGCAGGCCTCGAGCAGTACCTGAGCGGCGCCACGCTCGACGAACTGGCGCGCACGGTGCGCCTGAAGGTCGGCGACACACTCCCCGCGGTGCAGATTCCGGTCACGGTGCAGAAGACCATCGAGTTGCCGGCAGTGACGCGAGGCCCCGTCAGGATCGACGGGGCGCGCCTGCCGCTGACCGCCACGGTGTCGCAGGTCAATGCCGTGGGAGGCCGGCTGTGGATCGGCGTGCATCTCGAGCCGGGTGACGTCGTGAAGACCACCGACGCGCCGGCCGCGCGCGACACGACCGCCGCAGACGCGGGCGTCGCGCTTGGCGACGTTCGACAGGCGCCCACGCGTCGGGCACCGGCGGGGGCGACGGCGCGATGATCCTGCGCACCCGGCACCTGCTGGCCCCCATCGTCGCGGCGATCGTGGCCGCGACGGCCGTATCGTGTACTCGGGCCGATCGCAAGCGGCCGGAACAGCTGCGCGCCGAGATCGCCGCGCTCGAGGCCGAGCGCGACCAGTTGCGCGCCCGCCTCGAGGCGCTGAGCGGCAAGGACCCGCGACGCGAGGGGATGCCGCAGACTGCCGTGCGCATCGCGGTGCCGACCGGACTGGCCGAAGACCTGATTCAGCGCGTCATCACGGGGTTTGTCGATCGGGTCACGCTCGAGCTCAAGAACATCAAGGTGCGGAAGTCCGGTGCCGTCCGCAAGGTCATTCACATCGGCGACTACACGCTGCTCGTCAACATCGACAAGGTCGTGGCGAGGCTGAAGACAGGCAAGCCGACGGTGACGTTCGGCGGGAACAAGGTCAGCCTCGCCCTGCCCGTCCGCGTGGTCTCGGGCACCGGCCGGGCGACCATCAACTTCACGTGGGACGGCAAGAACATCAGCGGCGCCGTCTGCGGCGATCAGAACATCACGCAGGTCGTGAGCGGCGGCGTCAAGCAGGCCAGCTACCCGGTGGCCGGAGGCCTGCACCTGACCGCGTCGGCCGAACGCATCCTGGCCGAACCCTTGTTCCCGACGATCCGGATGAAGGTCAACATCGTGCCGTCGGCTGACTCGTGGGCCGCGGCGCAGAAGATCCTCGACGACAAGAAAGGCGTGTGCGGCTTCGTGCTCGACAAGGTCAAGGTGCTCGATCTCGTCGGCAGGCTGATCGATCGTGGCTTCAACGTCCGGCTGCCCACCGAGAAGATCAAGCCGCTGGCGATCCCGGTGGGCGTCAACCCGACGATGCAGGTGCGGGGCCAGCCGGTGGCACTGGGCATCACAGTGAGTGGCCTGGCCATCACGAAACACGCCATCTGGCTCGGCTCTGACGTGCAGGTCGCCGTGGGCGAGGCCGCCGTGCAGGCCGCCGCAGCGGCCGTGCCGCCACAGCAGCCGAAGGCCCCCGCGCGTGCCCGCCGCCCCGCCAGGTCCGCGGCGAAACCTTGACACCTGGGGCCACAGGGCCGAACGACGCTCAGGACGTGCGCAGCATATGGCGGCACGCCACGCGAAGGTGCGACGGCTGGCCGGCGCCACCGCCGGAAGTGCGGTGGCGCCGATGCCGGCTGATGGTGCTGTCGCGCTGACTACCGCAGGTGCTTGTTGAAGTGCGCCAGCGTCCGCTCCCATGCGAGCTTCGCCGACGCAGCGTCGAAACGCGGCGTGGTGTCGTTGTTGAACCCGTGCTGCGTGCCGGGGTAGAGGTGCCGCTCGTAGCGCACGTTGGCCGCCTTGAGCGCCGCCTCGTACGCGGGCCAGCTGGCGTTGATGCGCTCGTCGACCTCGGCCGACTGGATCACCAGCGCCGCCTTGATCTTCGGCACATCGTCGACGTTCGGCGAGCTGCCGTAGAACGCCACGCCGGCCGCCATGTCGGGCAGCTGCGTCGCCAGGTAGTTGACCATGCCGCCGCCGTAGCAGAAACCGACGACGCCGACCTTGCCGTTGGTCTCGGGCCGCGCCTTGAGCCACTGGACGGCCGCGATGAAGTCTTCGCGCGTCTTGGCCTGTTCGAGCTTCGGAAAGACCTCGCGGGCCTTGTCCTCGTTGCCCGGGTACCCGCCGAGCGGGAAGAGCGCATCGGGCGCAAACGCGACGAAATTGTCGAGGGCGAGCCGGCGCGTGATGTCCTCGATGTGCGGGTTGAGCCCGCGATTCTCATGGACGACGACCACGCCGGGCAGCTTGCCCGCGGCCTTGGCCGGCTGTGCCAGGTAGCCGCGCGCCTTGCCGTAGCCCTTCGGCGAGTCGAACTCGAGGTACTCGACCTTGATGCGCGCGTCTTCGGGCTTGACGACCTGCGCCTCGAGGAACTTGGGGCTGAGCTGATCGAGCAGCATCGCGGCGGTGACGCCGCCGACGGCGAACTTGGCCGCCTTGTCGAGGAAGCCGCGGCGATCGAGCGCGCCGTGCACATAGGCATCAAACAGGATCAGGAGTTCCTGGTCGAAATCATGGGCGGTCTTGCGTTCCATAGGTCGTTCTCCTCCTCTACGGTCGGGCAGCCGCAGCCCGGAGCGCTCGCACGATCGCGGGCGGGTCGGGCCCAGGTTTCCCAGCGCTGCTCAGAACGGAGCCGCCATGATGGCACGATTCGGCGCCGCCGTTCAGTAAGACCAGTGGCCCCGCCCCGGTCACGGCACGATGTTGCGGGACGGACACCGATGTTGCGAAACGGACTGAGCGGAGGGGTCACGTCTTTCATTCCAGCATTTCTCAAGACGTGGCACCCAGGCGGCGGTGACCGCACCCGGATCAGAAGAGCGTCGACCAGAGCGTCCGCAGGCTCAGCACGACGACAAGGACGCCGACACCGGCCATCAGCGGCGTGACCGGGAGGCGCGCGCACGCCCACGCGCCGATCGGCGCCGCCAGCATCCCGCCGAGCGCGAGCCCCGCGATGACGTCCCAGTGGCTCAGGCCAAGCATCAGCACGAAGGTGATCGACGCCGACGCCGTGACGAAGAACTCCGCCGCGTTCACGCTGCCGACCGTCTGGCGCACGTCGCTCCCGCGCGCAATCAGCGTGCTCGCGACAATGGGCCCCCATCCGCCGCCACCGAGCGCATCGACGAGCGCCCCGACGAACCCGAGCGGCGCCACGTGCGTCGTCACGACGCGCGGCGGAAACTCGCGAAAGGCCTTGGTCACGATCACGATGCCCATGACGAGGAGGTACGCGGCCACCCAGGGCTTCATCGCATCGCCGGGAATGCTGCTGAGAATGTACGCCCCGATGGCGGCGCCAACGACGCCAGGCACGACGAGGCGCCTGAAGAGGTCGGCCCGGACATTGCCGAAGGCGTGGTGCGACACGGCCGACACGCCCGTCGTCATGCACTCGGCCGCATGCACCGTCGCACTCGCCACGCCCGGCGGGAGCCCCAGCGTGAGCAGCAGCGTCGTCGCGGTCACGCCATACGCCATGCCCAGCGTGCCGTCGATCAACTGCGCGGCAAATCCCGCGGCGACGTAGAGCAGGAATTCGATCGACACCGTACCTCCAGTGGCGTGAGCGCCGCCTGACGACTCGGGCGACGCGCGAAGGCACCCGACCGAGCCATCGACGTGGGGCGCGCCACCGGATCCCCTCCGTCGGGGCGCGCCACCGGACTCCCGCACGAGCGTCCGCGAATGCGCACGGGCCCCTGCGCCGCCTCGTGGTGCGCAGCGGGCCGGCGCGTGGTCTCGCCGGTCAGTCGGTGTCGTCGACCGCCAGCCGGCGGCGAAGGGCCGCCAACGCCGGTGTCGGCCCGCGCCATTCGAGCGCATCGACCGATTCGAACACCGGCACG
The DNA here is from genome assembly GCA_016789685.1 of Acidobacteriota bacterium. GTDB lineage: Bacteria > Acidobacteriota > Vicinamibacteria > Vicinamibacterales > JAFNAJ01 > JAEUQQ01. Next base: position 6,728 of record JAEUQQ010000076.1, read on the forward strand.
CCGGTGCGAAGCGTGGCGAGGTCCTTGAACAGCAGGGCCAGGGCGCGGTCGCGCGTCAGCGTCGCGGCAAGCGCAGCGGCCCGGGCAATGTCGATCCCCCACGTGCGGTGGTCGTCGGGGATCGCCTCGATGTGCCCGAACCTGGAGAGGAGCGTCGCCGCCGACTTCGGTCCCCAGCCTTTGAGCCCCGGAAAACCGTCGGCAGCGTCGCCCACGAGCGCCAGGTAGTCGGGGATGGACGCCGGCGGCACACCGAACTTCGCCACGACACCGGCTTCGTCGCGGGTGGTCTTCCGCACGCGATCGCGCTGGATGACACGCGTGCCCCGCACGCACTGCGCGAGGTCCTTGTCGGGCGAGCAGATGACGACCTGCTCCACGCGGGGATCCAGCGCAGCCCTGGACGCCGCTGACGCCAGCGCATCGTCGGCTTCGACGTCGATCATCGGCCACACCACGAGGCCCCACGCACGCAGGCCGTCCTCGAGCAGCGTGAACTGCGAGAGCAGCGCAGGGTCGATGCCCTCACCCGTCTTGTAGCCGGGCCACAGGTCGTTGCGGAACGACGTGATGACGTGGTCGGTCGCGACGCCGATGTGCGTGGCGCCTTCGCGCACCAGCGCGCGGATCGAGTACATGACGCCACGCGCGGCCGCGACTTCTTCGCCGGCGTGGTTCAGGGCCGACGGCATCGCGTAGAAATGCCTGAAGAGCTCGTAGGTGCCGTCGACGAGGTGGATGATCACGCGTCCAGCATACCCGTGACGGGAGCTGAATCCTCCTCGCGCCCTGACAGCTCGCGGGGCGACGGATGGGACACCGCAGATCCGCCAGGTTCGAACCCGGCAACGGCCGCGTCGAACCCGGCGAATCCCGGTGCATTGTGGTCAATCCTAGCGGCGGCCTGCGACGGCCGTGCATCGGTGTGTTGGCGAGGTTGTAAATTGTGCGCCCGTCGTTCGACGCACGGCCAGCGTCGCCGGGCCACGACGCTCAGTCGGTGACGTAGCTGAAGACCTTGACGCGTCCGCCCTGCTCGATCATCGACCCGAAGAGCCGGATCTCGCGGACCGTGCCGTCCGTGGCCCTGACCACGAAGACCGATTCGCGGCGTATCGTGGCGGTCGCATACTGCGACGTCTCGCCGCGGAACGAGAGCGACACGAGTTCGAGCCGCTCACGGCCCATCCGTCCCAGGGCCTGGTCGAGCGAGTCGAGGCTCTTCTGGCGCAGGTCGCCCCAGACGTAGTCGAACGGCAGGTTGCGCTCGGGGCGTGCCGCTGGCAGGTGCGGCCAGACGTTCTGCCTGAACTCGTCTTCACTGAGGCTCAGCTCGATCAGGCGAGCCCGGTCGCCGGCCGCGAAGGCAGCCAGCACGTGAGAGGCCAGTTCCTGCGGATTGGAGGATCCGCCAGACAGCGGGATCGGATCCTGGCGCTGGGCGCACGCGATTCCGGCGGCCAGGACGATGACGACGAGCCACTGGCGTCGCCGTTGGCGCGTGCGCGAGTTCCCGTCACCAGGAACCCGCGCATGCCACGAGTGGTCTACCGCTGCGGAAACGCCGTCCATCCCGACACCCAGTCGTCTGCGTCGGTCGGCCCAACCCCGCCGATGAACGTCGTGACCTCGAAGAACGGGTCGTTCGGAGGCAGTGCGGGCGCCAACTGTCCACCGGCCAGTGTAGCAACACTGGTCGGCCGCCAGTTGGGCGCAACGTGGTTGAAGCAGTCACCGATCCCCGGGTCGACGTCGAGCCGAACGTTGGGGAACGTGCCGTTCTGGATCAGCGTGAGGGTCGGCGCGACGATCGCGCGGTTGCGGAAGAAGACCCCGTTCGACACCTTGAGGGCGCCGGCGTTGGCCTGGTTGAGCGTCGATGTGCCATTGACCTCGAGGCCGACGTTCTTGAATCCGGTCACGATGAAGTTGCGGATGGTGCCGGCCGTGCCGCGCCTGAGCAGGAACCCGCGTGTGCTCTCGGTGCCCTCGTTGGTGTCGGGGTCCCCGCAGAACGTCACGTTGTAGATCGTCGGGTTCGCGCGCGGCAGCAGTTCGTTGTTGAACTCGTTGTTGTCGGCCTCGATGCCGGCGTCGGCGTCGTCGCCACGCTGCGAGGTCACGACGAACTGCACGCGCCCGTTCCAGCCGAACGTCCAGTCGAGTGAATCGTCACCGATGTTGGTCAGGACGACGTGCTTGATGTCGGCCGACCCACCGAAGAACTCGACGCCGTCGTCCTTGTTCATGTGGACCTGGATGTAGTCGAACTGGCTGCCCCGCCCCACGCCCTGGAACGCGATGCCATTGAGTTCGTTGTCGGGGCTGAACTCGGTGCCAGCGAACTCGACGCGGACGTAGCGCATGACCCCGCTGTTGTCGTTGGCGTCGGTACCGCCGTAGACGCCGGTGTCGGCCTCGCCCTCGCCCTCGCCGCCCACCAGGTTCACCGGCGCGCGTCCGTTGATGATGAGGCCGCCCCAGTCGCCGCGAGCTCGCTCGCCGACCGGCTGATCAGAGGTGAAGACGATGGGCGCCTCGCGCGTGCCGAGTGCGTTGATCTTGCCGCCGCGCTTGATGATGAGCGTGCCCACGCTGCCGGCCTCGCCGACGATCAAGGTGCCGGCCTGGATGTTCAGCGTCGCGCCGTCCTCGACGAAGACCGCGCCGCGGAGCACGTAGATGAAGTTGCTGGTCCAGTTGGCCGCCGAGGTGATCCGGCCGCTGACGACGACCACCGGCTTCGGAATACCTGGCACCGTCTGCTGCGTGTGGACCGGGCGCGTCCCGGCGAGGGCCAGCGCGCCGACGAGGGCCAGTGTGGCCATGCGTGCGATGTTCGAAGACATGATGTGATGTTCCCCTGGTCTCGTATCGTGGTCGCGGTGCGACCTAGAACGCCCTGAAGCCGACCGAGAGGCCGACCGTGCGACCGAGCGTGAACCGCCGCTGATCCTCGCCACCCTGCGCGAAGAGGTAGGGCGCGTCGGTCAGGTTGTCGAGCGAGAGCTTGACGTTCATGCGGCCGACGCGCTGCGACACGACCACGTCGAGCGAGCCGCGGCCCTTCTCGATGATGTCGGGTGCGCCGCTGGCGCCGACATCAGAGATGCGGTCGTCGAAGAAGTTGTAGAGCACGCGCGTCGCGAACCCGCCGAACGTCACCTCGCCCGCGAGGTTGAGCAGGTTCTTCGACTGCCCGGCCAGCGCCCGCTCCTGCGACGTCTGGGTCTGGCGGGCGGCGTTCGACAGCGTGATCGTCGAGTCGACGAACGTGTAGTTGGCGCTGACGTAGACGTGCCGCGTCAGCTCACGCGCCAGTTCGAGTTCGAGGCCGAAGTTCCGGGCGCTGTCGGCGTTCTCGAACGAGGCCAGCGGTTGCGCGCTCGCGAAGATGACGCGCTCGATGGGGTCCTGGAAGTGCTTGTAGAAGCCGCTCACGGCAAACACGCCCCGGCCACGGCCGAACATCTCCCACCGTGCGTCGACGTTCTGGATGAGCGCACGCTTCAGGTTCGGGTTGCCGCGCACCGCACGGTTGCCGACGACGTCCGTGAACTCGAACGACGCGAGCTCGCGGAACTCCGGCCGGTTGACGGTCTGGCTGTAGCCCGCGCGCACGTTCATGTTGGCCTTGAGCGCGTAGACCATGTTGATGCCGGGGAAGATGTCGGTGTTGTCGAGCGTGGCCGTCACGCGATCGACGAAGAGGCCGAAGGGGTCGAACGTGTTGACTTCCTCCTTGAACTGCTCGACGCGGACGCCGGCCACCAGGCGCGCACGATTCGACAGCACGACGTCGCCCATCCCGTAGAACGCCGCGGTCGTCAACTCGGCGTCGTAGGCATCCACCGGGCGCGTCTCTTCGTTGAACCGGAAGTAGGGCCCGATGTTGGCCGTCGTGAAGATGGCCTCTGGCGACTGCGTCAGTGCGGGCCCGCCAGCGGCGTTGGTCGGGATGTAGTGGAAGCGCCGCGCCGAGAAGTCGCGCGTGCGGCGCGTGTATGACGGCCCGAACTTCAACTGCAGCGGGCGGCCGTTCACCGTGCCGAAGTTGCTCCAGTTGAGGCTGACGTCGATGGTCTCGTCTTCGAGGTCCTGGAACAACCGGAAGCCGCTCTGCGATTCGTCGGCGAGCACGTACGGGCCGGCTCCGCTCAACGGCCCCTGGTAGAGCGTCTCGCGGAGGTCGGGCTCGTTGCGCTTCGCGCGGCCGACGCTCGCACGCCAGTCGATCCGGCTGTTGAGGAACGACTTCAGGAAGTGCTCACCCGACACGGCGTTCGTGAACAGCCCCTCTTCGACGTAGGCGAGGCGGTTGTTGCGGTAGATGAAGTTGTTCTCGGTGTTCGGCCCCTCGAAGTAGCGGCCCTCGTCCTTGCCCGAGTGGGTGTAGAGGTTCTCGATGGCCACGCGATGACTCGGCGTGAACTGGTAGGCGATGTTCGCCACGACGCCGACCTGCGCCTTCTGCGTGCCCGTCCTGAAGTCGTAGTCGGTCACCGCCTCGAGGCCGCCGCCATCGTCCACCCGGTAGAAGCGCCGGTTTTCTTCGACGTACTGCTCCTTGTAGGAGTGCGTCACGCTGCCGATGATGCCGAGCTTGCCGAAGCGGTTGCCAAAGGCCACGTTCCAGTTCTGGCCTGGGCGCGCCTTGGACTCGGCCGGCAGCCAGCGGTTCTCGAGCAGGCGGCCGAACTCGGTGATCTGGTCGCGCGAATAGCCCACGTCGGGCGTGTAGATCCCGCGCCTGACCACCTTGCCCGCGGGGAACCCGGCCGGCAGGGCACGTGCCCCGTCGTCGTACCCCAGCCAATCGCGGCTGCCAAGTGGGCTGAAGGGGATGTTCTTGCCCGTCGCGGTCTCGTAGTAGTTGAGGCCGTAGCCGAGGTCGAGCACCGGCTGGTTGGGGATCTTCGCCGGCACGATCTGCACCAGGCCGCCCGCGAACTCGGCCGACTTGTCGGCCGAATAGGTCTTGGCCACCTGCACACTGTCGAGCAGCGCCGTCGGGAACAGGTCGAGCGGCACGACCTTCTTGTCGGGTTCGGTCGTCGGCACGACCGAGCCGCCGAGCGTCGTGTTGCTGTACCGCTCGCCGAGACCGCGCACGAACACGAACGAGTTGTCGACCACCGACAGCCCCGTCACGCGCTGCATCGCGGCGGCGGCGTCGGAGTCGCCGTTGGCGCGCATCTCCTGCGAGCCCACGTTGTCGGTGATCACCGACGCGTTCTTGCGCTGCGTCAGCTGCGCGGCAGCCGTCGACGACTCGGCCTCGACCACCTGGCCGGTCACCGTCACTTCTTCGGCGAACTTGTTCATCGCCAGCGGTACATCGACCGTCAGGGCGCGCGTGGCGGCGAGCGCCTCGACCTTGACCGTGCGCTCGCGGTAGCCGTCGAGGCTGATCTTGAGGTCGTAGGTGCCCGGCGACAGGCGGAGCACGTACTTTCCGTCGACGTCGGTGTAGACGGTTTGTGACGTGCCGACCACCTCGACCGGGACTCCCGGCAGGGCGATGGCGTTCTGTTCGTCACGCACGATGCCGACGACCATGACCGTGGCCTTCCGGTCGTCGGCCGCGTCGTCATCTCGCGACGTTGCCATCAGCGGTGACGCCGCGGCCAGCAGGCCGACGAAGGCGAGCGCGAGTCTGGCGTGGCGTGCGTGGTGCAGCAGGAAATTCATAACGTCCTCTGGAAGTTGGGTGCGACCGCGCCGGTCGTGGCCGTCGGTCCGTGGGCATTCCACAACGGTCGTCATGATCGAAGGGGCAAGTGATCCCGGTGTGACGCGAATGTGAACACTGTGTTACATCGCCATGGGTGACCCCGGGCGTCACCGCCGTGCTACGCTGAGCGGCGCGCGACATTCCGCGCGACCACATCGCCCTCTTCCCTTCTTCACTCGATGCAGAACATGCCTGACGCTACTCCCGCCGTCCCGTTCCCGGGCCGGCGCGTGCTGATCGTCGGCGGCGTCGCAGGCGGCGCGTCGTGCGCCGCGCGACTGCGCCGGCTCGACGAAACGGCCGAGATCGTCGTCTTCGACCGCGGTCCCTACGTCGCGTTCGCCAACTGCGGCCTGCCCTACTTCGTCGGCGACGTCATTGCCGACGAGGCCAAGCTCCTCGTCGCGTCACCCGAACTGTTCCGCGACCGCTTCAACATCGCCGTCCACACCGACGCCGATGTCGTTGGCATCGACCCGGCCGCGCGCACGATTGCGGTCCGTGACGTCACGACGGGCACCGAGCGAACCGAGCGCTACGACGTGCTGGTCTTGTCGCCGGGCGCGGCACCGATTCGCCCCGCGTTGCCGGGCATCGATCGGCCGGGGGTCTTCGCGGTCAGGAACATCCCCGACTCGCGACGCATCCGCGCGTGGATCACCGAGCGGCATGCGCAGACGGCCGTGGTCGTCGGCGGGGGCTTCATCGGCCTCGAGATGGTCGAGAACCTGCGTCACCGCGGGCTCGATGTCACGCTCCTCGAGAAACTGCCGCAGGTGATGCCGCCGCTCGATCCGGAGATGGCGGAACCGCTCGCCGAGCATCTCGAGTCGAAGGGCGTGCACCTGCGCCTCGGCGACGGGCTTGCGCGCATCGACGAGGGCGCAGACGGCCGGCTCGCGGTCGTCGCCGAGAGCGGTGCCGTGTATCAGGCCGACCTCGTCATCCTGGCACTCGGCGTGAAACCCGAGACGGCGCTGGCCAGGGCCGCCGGCCTCGCCATCGGTGAGCGAGACGGCATCCGCGTTGATGCGCAGATGCGCACATCGGATCCCCACATCTGGGCCGTCGGCGATGTCGTCGAAGTCCCCGACGTGCTGCTCGGGCAGATCACCGTGCTGCCGCTCGCGGGCCCGGCCAACCGGCAGGGACGCGTTGCCGCGGAGTCGATCGCCGGGCGCCCGACGCACTTCCGCGGCATCCAGGCGACAGCCGTCGTGGGCGTGCTTGGCCTCACCGTGGCCTCGACCGGCGCGAGCGAGAAAGGGCTGCGTCGGGCCGGGGTCACCTGCTTCGAGCGCATCTACCTGCACCCGGGCCACCACGCCGGCTACTACCCGGGAGCCCGGCCCATCCACCTGAAGCTGATCTTCTCGGTGCCGGATGGCCGCATCCTCGGCGCGCAAGCGGTCGGGGAAGAGGGCGCAGAGAAGCGCATCGACGTGATCGCGACTGCCATCCAGTTCGGGGGGACGGTGCACGACCTGGCCGAGGCGGAGCTGTGCTACGCCCCGCAGTTCGGCGCCGCGAAGGATCCGGTGAACCTCGCAGGGATGCTTGCGCAGAACGTGCTCAACGGCGACATGCCGGTCGCCGACTGGAACGCGCTCGACACGGCGACGTCGTTTCTCGTCGACGTGCGTGAGCCCGCCGAGTTTGCGGCGGGCCACATCGCGGGCGCCGTCAACCTGCCGCTCTCGCAGATGCGGCACCGCTACCGCGAGCTGCCGACCGACCGCGAACTCGTCGTCTATTGCGGCGTCGGGCAGCGGGCGTACTTCGCATCGCGTTTTCTTGCGCAGCACGGCTACCGCTCGCGCAACCTGTCGGGAGGCATGGCCACGTCCCGGGGGTTCCGGCGCGGCTGAGTTACGCAGGCCAGGAGCGAGCCAGTGACCGAATCCCGCCGCGCGAACAAGCCGTGGGCCGTGCTGGCCTATACGATCGCCGAAGACGCCGCGACGACGAGCCCGCTCGACACCTCGGCTCGCAACGAACTGCGGGAGATGTGTGATGCGGCCGACTTCAGCCTGGTGAGCGTCGCGGCGCAGGTCGACTTCAAGCGGCGGCGCGGCGTCTACCGGAGCGCCCTCACCGAGTACGTGCCGCCCGAGCGCGGGTTCAGGCCGATCGATCCCGCGCAGCACGAACTCTGGCAGAAGATCCTGGGCGGCGTCGACACCGCCTCGACCGACGTGCGCGTGCTGCGCGAGGCGTCAGACCTCAACGCGGCCAGCGCCGACGTGCTCGAGGCGTTCCTGCAGTTCGGCAGGGCCGAATGTCCGGCCGACCGCTATGTCGTGTCGTTCTTCGGGCACGCCGCCGGGCCGCTGGGCATCTTCTCTGACGCGGAGCCCGGCCAGAAGACCCACGACGTGCTGCGCCTGCCAGCGTTCGTGAACGCGTTCCGTGGCGCCGATCACCGCGCCGATGTCATCGTGTTCCGCGATTGCTTCATGAACTGCCTCGAAGCGGCGTACCAGTTGCGGCGGTCGGCCGATTTCATGATCGCGACGCAGGCGCTGGCCCCAGCGACCGGCACCTGGCCGTGGACGGCGTTCATGGCAGCGCTCACGCCAGGGGCCTCGGCGTACGACGTGGGCCTGGGACTCGCCGGCGCCCTCGGCACGTACCTCGACGATCCTGCGCACCGGTCGAATTTCGACGCGGTCCCCTACTCGCTGGTCGATCTCGGCGCAGCCGAAACGATGGCCACGCACCTCGGCGTGCTCACCGACGCGCTCATGGCCGCGCGCCTCGACCCGGCGCGTGCCCGGAGGTGCGCAAGCGCGCTCGAGGCCTCACGCGTCGGCTCGCCCGACAGCGCGCGCGTGCCAGGCGACCCGGCCCTGCTCGATGTGCCGACGTTGTGCGCGAAACTCGCGACGCTGAAGGGAGACCCCGTCGCGGCGGCCGCCGTGACGCTGGGCAGGTTCGTGCGATCGAAGCTGGTGCGCTGGCACCACAGCCAGACGCGCGATCATCTCGGCACCAGCCTGTACTACAAGCCGGTGCGTCCCGACGATCAGCGCCGATCCTACCTGTCTGCAGACGACGAAACGGTGGCCAACGGCGACGCGGCACACTACCGCGCCCTTGCATTGTCGAAGGCCACCGGATGGCATCGGATCGCACTCGATCCGCTGCCGGTCGATTCCTGATCGCTAGCGCTTCTTCGTCGCCTTCTTCGCCTTGGTCACCTTGGTCGCTTTCGCGGCAGGCTTCGCGGCCTTGACCGCGGGCTTCGCTGCAGCCTTCGCAGCGGGCTTGGCTGCAGGCTTCGCAGCGGCCTTCACGACCTTCGGTGCGGCCTTCGGTGCGGCGCCGCGCTTGGCCCCCATGCCCTGGGGCTTGGCTTCTCGTGGCATTGACATGCTCCTGTGTTGAACGTGGTGCGTGAGACGCGAGTGTAACAGAAAGGCTTTGACTTCCATGGCGCGCGCGCGGAGCATGCCGCATGCCGAGCGACAGCACGTCCCAGCCGTTCAGGCGCTCACTGGCGATCGCCATCGGGATCGAGCGCTACTCGCACGGTGTCCCGGCGCTCCGTACGGCCGTCGATGACGCGAAGCGCGTGGCCGACATCCTCGCGACGCACCACGGCTACGAGTCGATCGTCGTGCTCGACGCCGAGGCCACGCACGCGCGCATCGTCTCGTTGCTCAAAGAGGAGTTGCCGTCGCGTGTCGGCCCCGACGACCGCGTCTGCTTCTATTTCGCCGGGCACGGCGTTGCCCTCGATGGCGACCAGGGGCCGAACGGCTACCTCTTGCCGGTCGATGCGGTGCGCGGCGACGAGTCGACGTACCTCTACATGCCGCTCGTGCACGACGCCCTGCTCGCGCTGCCGTGCCGGCACATGCTCGTGATCCTCGACTCGTGCTTCTCGGGCGCGTTCAGGTGGAGCGGCACGCGCGCCGTCGCCACGCTGCCCGACGTGATCCACCAGGAGCGGTACGAGCGGTTCATGCACGAACCCGCGTGGCAGGTCATCACGTCGGCGTCGCAGGACCAGAACGCCCTCGACCAGTTGCGCACGGGCACGCTCGGCACACGCGCTGACACCGGCGAGCACTCCCCGTTTGCGCTGGCGCTGTTCGAAGCCCTCGAGGGACAGGGCGACGTCGTCCCGCGATCGGGCGGCGATGGGGTGATCACGGCGACCGAACTCTTTCTGTACGTCGACGAGCGGCTCCAGGCGGCCGCCATCGAGGCCGGCAAGTACCAGACCCCTCGCCTGTGGCCGCTCAGCAAGCACCGCTCCGGCGAGTTCGTCTTTCTCGCGCCCGGCCGCAACGTCACGCTGCCACCTGCGCCGCCGCTCACCTTCGACGCCAATCCGTGGCGAGGCCTCGCCGCGTACGACCAGGGCGATGCCGCGCTGTTCTTCGGCCGCGAGGTCGCCACGGCGGCGCTCGAGGACGCCATCGAGGCCAACCCGTTCGTCGTCGTCCTCGGCGCGTCGGGCACCGGCAAGTCGAGCCTGGTGAAGGCCGGCGTCGTGCCGCGGCTCGCGTCTGACTCGCGCTGGACGGTCGTGCCAGTCGTGCGCCCGGGCACTGCGCCATTCGAGGCGCTCGCTCGATCGCTCGACACGTTGGCAACCGGCCCGGCCGGCGCGGCGCCACCGCACATGGAGCCGGCGCAGGCCATTGCGGCGTGGTGCAACGACAACCCCGGCCGCCGCTTGCTGCTCGTCATCGACCAGTGCGAGGAGCTGGTGACGATGGCGCGCGACAGCGGCGTGCGCGACGCGATGCTGTCGCTGCTGGCGGAGTTGCTCGAGGCCCACCCGCTCGAGTTGACCATCGTGCTCACGCTCCGGACCGACTTCGAACCGCAGTTCGATCGGTCGGTGCTCGAGAAGGCGTGGAAAGACGCGAGGTTCGTCGTCCCGCCGATGAGCCGCAGCGACCTGAAGGCCGTGATCGAGCAGCCAGCCTCGGCGCGCGTGCTGTACTTCGAACCGGCGGCGCTCGTCGACACGCTCCTCGACGACGTGGTCAACACTCCCGGCGCCTTGCCGCTGCTCTCGTTTGCCCTCAGCGAGATGTACGTGCGCTTCGTGACGCGCCAGTCGAAGGATCGGGCACTGACTCGCGACGACTACGACGCCGCTGGCGGTGTAGTGGGGGCGCTCAGGTCGCGGGCCGACGCCGAGTACGACGCGCTCGACGCGCCGCACCGCGAGTCGATGCAGCGGCTGATGCTGCGGATGGTGAGCGGCACCGCCGGCAGCCTCGTGAAGCGGCGCGTGAGCAACGCCGAACTGACCTTCGACGACGCGGACGAAGGCGCGCGCGTCGCGCACGTCCTGCGGAAGCTGACCGATGCGCGCCTCGTGGTGACGGGCAAGGAAGGCGACGGCGAGGGCTATGCCGAGCCTGCGCACGATGCGCTCGTGCGCGCCTGGGGCCGCCTGATTGGATGGATGCACGACGTCAACGCCGACACGTGGGCGCTCGCGGCGCGGCAGAAACTGGCGACCGCCGCGCTCGAGTGGACGCGCGCCACCGACAAGGCGGCCCAGCGCGGACTGCTCTGGAGCGATTCGGCCCGCAGCGCCATGCTCGCGCCGCTCGTGCGTGGGCCAGCCCCGTGGCTCAACGCCCACGAGCGCGCGTTTGCCGCGCGCAGCGTGCGCGGACGACGCAACGCGCGCCTCGCCGGCATCGGCGTCAGCGTCGCGATCGCGATCCTCGGCGTCGCGAGCCTGATCTTCGGCCTCCAGGCGCGCCGCAGTGCCGCCGACGCCCTCGCGCAGCGGCAGGTCGCCACCGAGGCCGCCGCACGCGCGACGCAGGAGGCGGCACGCGCCGAGGCCGAGGCCACGCGTGCCCTGGCCGAGAAGGAACGGGCGGTCCGCAGCCTGTTCTCGTCGCTGCGGCTCTACATGTCGATGGGCAACGCCGGCAGCGTCTGCACCTTCCCCGGGTGCCTCGACGCGCCCGAAGGCGACGGCGACGAGGCCGCGTGGTTCTCGATCGGACGCATCCCCGACGCGGTCGAGAACCTCCTGGCGCCGACCGGCGAGGAGTCGCGCGAGTTCATCGTCGCCCGCGACTACGGCGCCGGACACGTCATCGTGTACGCGCAGGATGGCCTGACGCGAGACGACGAGATCCGCGGAAATGGCGCCGACAACCTCACCTTCGCCGAGAACGCCCTGCGATGGCTGGATGGCGTCGGCGAACCGGCGGGCTGCTCGCCCGGCACGACCATCGTCTTCTGGGAGGGCACGTTCCTGGATGTCGATCGGATCCGCGCCGTGCGCCAGTTCATCGACCGGCGGGGCTGGCGCTTCGTGGTGACGAGCCCGGCGACGCTCGACGACGACCTGCGGTGCGCGTCGGTCCTGTGGTACGCGAGCGACTGGGAGCCGCCCGCCGATTTTGCGACGCGCCACGTGCCGCGCATCGAGCGATTCGTGCGCGAGGGGGGCGGGTTGCTGGTCGGCGGCCTCGGCTGGTCGTACGCGCAGGAAGGACCGGACGCACCCTATGCCGCCGACCTCCTTGGCGTGCCGTTCGGGTTCAGGTTCTCGTTGAACGCGTTCGAGGCGAGCCCGCAGCAGCCGATCAGGCTCCTGATGCCGTGACGACCGCGCGCTACGGCCTGATGCCCGTCACCTGGAAGAGCACCGACGGCACCGTGGTGTAGTTGTAGGCGTACCATCGCCCCTCGTTGACCCAGTCGGCGACGAACACGCTTGCAGGATGGGCCACGCCGTCGGGCGCAATCGTCGCGGCCAGCGTCCGGGCCCCCGAGGCCAGGTCGATCCGCTCGATGGCGACTGGCACTTCGAACCCTCGCTGCACGTAGACGGCCGTGCTGTCGCTGCTCCAGCCGACGAGGCGGTCAGGCGCGCGCAGCGCGGCGACGGGCCGCGAGGCGGCCGCCTGCAAGCTGCCCACGCGGGTGGTGCCGTCACTCATGGTGAGCAGCAGCGTCGTCCCATCGGGGGCGAGGGTGGCGCGTACACCTTCGCCGGTCACGGGTGTCAGGCCGGTGCCATCGACCGCGGCGCGGAAGCAGCGCGGCAACTTCCCCGCTTCGGTGCCGCACACCAGCAGGTGCTGGCCATCGGGGAACCACTGCACCGACGAAATCGGATCGAGCCGTCCGCCGGCCACGCGCCGCGGCGTGCCTGATCCGGTGGGATACAGCACGACCTCTGGCGGCGTACCGACGATGGCTGCGGCCCAGCGTCCGTCTGGCGACAGGCGCTCGGCGCTGCCGGCGCCAAGCCGCACCGTCTGCGATCCATCGGTGTCGCGCAAGACGACACCGTACGACGGCCCGCTGCGCTGGCCGATATCGACCATCAGCAGCTTCAGGCCGTCGGCCGACAGCGAGCGTGCGCCCGACGAGCCGAGCCACGACAGCTCGCGTTCGCCATCTGCTCCGGGCGCGCGCACGCGGACGCCAAACGTCAGGTCTTCGCGCACGGTGAGCCAGCGCCCGTCGCGCGCGATGTCGTGGACGATGAGCCGCGCGGGCACGCTCACGACGGTGCGATGCGGCGACGTCCCGTCGATCGCGACAGACATCGGCTGCATCTGGCCGCCTCCCGACTCGTTGCCCGAGAACACGAGCGTGCGGCCGTCGGGCGTCCACGCGAGGCCCTCGATCGACCACATCTCTGGCGTGAGCGCGCGCGCCGTCGCGCCACGCTCGACCACCATCACCACCCCGCGGTCGTCGAAGCGCCAGGCGTGGGTCACGAACGCGACGCGCGTGCCGTCGGGCGAGACCCTCGGATCGCTGATGTAGCCGCTGATCTCGTGCAGCGGCGTCCCGATCGGGAACTCGAGACGATCGCGGCCGTTGCCGAGGTCGTGGACGATGGCGAGCGACTCGCCGTCGGGACCCCAGTCGGCCTCGCGGACGCCCTCGAGCAGCGCGCGCGGCGAACTCCCCAGCGTCATGCGGGCGAGCGTGCCCGAGTACAGCCGTTGTTGCAGGTAGCGCGCGTTGGTGATCAGCGCGAGTTCTCCGGCACGCGACACCGACAGCAGGTGGGCATCGGGCAGGTCGAGCCGCTGCGGCGCCTCGGCGTTGGGGTTGATCACGTAGAGCGCCGGCACGTAGCCGCGCGACGCCGCGCTGTAGACGATCGTCTGCCCGTCGGGCATGAAGCGCGCGTTCATCACCGGGAGGCGATCGAACGTCCTGGCCTCGTAGGTCACGGTGGCAACCGTGGGCGGGGCCACGCGGGGCCACGCCATCCATGCGGCGGCCGCACCGATCACGAGCCCCGCAAGCGCGGCCGCGGGCCACGGGAACGTCCACCGGCGACTGGCCACGGGCAACGTGCCAGCCGACACGACGGTCGTTCCGACGATGGTGCCGGTGAGGGCCTCGAGGGCAAACGCGAGGTCGCTGGCCGACTGGAAGCGTTGCCCCGGCTGCTTCTCGAGGCAGCGGCGCACCGTGCGCTCGAGCGCGGGCGGCACGAGGTCGGCCGGCAACGCGGGCGGCTCAGCCCTGACGATCGCCGCCATGACCTCGACAGCGGTTTCGCCGGTGAAGGCGCGCCGGCCGGCCAGCATCTCGTAGCAGACCACGCCGAGCGCAAACACGTCGGCGCGCGCATCGACGGGTTCGCCACGCACCTGCTCAGGCGCCATGTAGCCCACGGTGCCGAGCACGGCGCCGGGCATCGTGCCGGGGCCATCGGCCAGGCAGGTCGCCAGGCCGCTGGTGTCACTGGCCTCGACGAACCGCGCGAGCCCGAAATCGAGCACCTTGGCGCGTCCGTCGGCCGTCAGGAAGATGTTGGCGGGCTTCACGTCGCGGTGGACGATGCCCTTCTGGTGCGCTGCGGCGAGGCCCGACGCCACCTGCACGGCGATCTCGACGGCGCGCCTGACGGGGAGCCGCCCCGAGAGCAGCGCCTCCTTGAGCGTCTGGCCCTCGAGCAGTTCGGTGACGACGTAGGGTGTCTCGCCCTCGTCGTGCACGTCGTAGACGGCGAGCACGTTGGGATGGCTCAGGGCCGCCGCGGCACGCGCCTCCTGGGCGAAGCGCCTGAGACGGTCTGGCGACATGGCGACCGCGGGCGGCAGCACCTTGACCGCGACATCGCGGCCGAGCCGCGGGTCGTGCGCGCGGAACACCTCGCCCATCCCACCCGCGCCGAGCTTGGCGACGATGCGGTAGGGTCCCAGCGTACTGCCTGTCAGCATCGCGTGATTATAGCGGCGTGGCCGTACCGTCGTCCGCGGCGACCCGCCGTTGCACGACGATGGCCAGCACGAGCGCGAAGACGCCGATCAGGGCGGAGTAGCTGAAGAAGACGACGTAACCGGCGCCGAGCGCCTCGGGCGACACGCCCGACTTCTCGATCGCGGTCGCGAACGTCTGCGGCGCGCGATTGGCAAACAGGCCGGTGAGTCCGGCGAGGGCACCGCCGTCGGCCATTCGCGCGGCGTATTCGACGATGCGTCCCGACTGCGAGGCGATGAGGCGGCCGGGAATGGCGTACAGCGACGAGAGGAGCGCGTACTGCGTCGCCGTGAAGCCGGCCGACGTGAGGCTCGACATGTAGGCGATGAGGCAGGTGCCCGCGAATCCGCCAGCGACGTTGTCGAGTCCGATCGCGGCAAACAGCGCCCAGAGGCTGTGGTCCTGCAGCGCGAGCCACACGAACAGCAGGTTGCTCAGCGGCCCGGCGAGGGCGCCGATCACCATCGCGCGCAGCAGGCCGTACCGCGCCACCGCCACGCCACCGGCAAACACGCCGAACATCGTCATGAAGACGCCGAAGACCTTCCGGATCTCGGCGATCTCGACCAGCGTGTACCCGAGGTCGAGATAGAACGGGTTCATGATGTTGAGCACGAAGTCGGGGATGCGGTAGAGGCAGATCAGCGCCAGCACCAGCGTGCCCGTCTTCCGGTGCCGCGCAAAGAAGTCGCGCAGCGGATCGGCGAGCGCCGTCGCGAGGTAGACGCCGGGGCGCGTGCGCATCACGGGCACGGGCGAGGCCGCAATGGCGATGATCGCGAATCCCGCGAGCACCGAGCCCAGGTGGACCCAGACGCGGGCGTCAGACGCCCAGGCCGCGAGCACGAGGTCGCGCGCCGCGGGCAGCCCGAGCGCGGCGAGGACCTTGCCGAGAATCCCCGCGTTGGCGGCAAGGCCCGACCCGAGCGCCAGTGCACCCATCGCGAGCACCAGCAGTCGGACGATCCACTCGACCGCATCGCGCACCGGCGCCGCGGCCAGGCCCGCCGTCTCGATTGGCCGCACGGCGTGCTGCGCCTCGCGCGGGGCCGCAAGCACGCCCACGACACCAACGACCATCAGGGCCGCCATCACGGCGTACGCCAGGTTCCACCCGTAGTTGCCGGCGAGCAGCAGCGGCACGGCACCGGCCATGATGATCGCCACGCGGTAGCCCCACTGGTAGGCCGCGGCCATCGCGCCCTGCCGCGACGTCTCGGCCACCTCGATGCGCCAGGCATCGATGGCGATGTCCTGTGTGGCCGTGGCGAAGCCGACGAAGGTGGCGCACACCGCCACCGCGCCAAGGTTCACCGCCGGATTCAGGCCGGCGACGAACCACAGGCCCAGGATGATCGACGCCTGGCACGCCAGCATCCATGCGCGTCGATGCCCGAGCCAGGCATCGAGCACCGGGATGCGGAGCCGGTCGACGAACGGCGCCCAGAGGAACTTGAAGCTCGAGACGAGCGTGACGAGGCTGAAGAAGCCGATCACCTCGAGCGACAGCCCAGACGCCCGCAGCCAGGCCGACAGGGTGTCGAACACGAGGTAGTACGGCAAGCCCGCCGAGAACCCGAGGGCGACCATGACCACGGCGGATCGCTCGGTGTAGACGCGAAGCGACGAGAGAAACGACTGCGTCCGTACCATCACGCGCTCCGCACCACGACCGACGCGGCGGCGTGGGGCCGTCGCGTTCCCAGGGTCGCGCCAAGACGAGTCACCAGTGCGCCCCAGTCGTGCGCGGCCACGTCGTCGGGCGACATCCGCCTGACGCGCAACGACACGTCCATGAAGGCCGCGGCCCAGTCGGATCGCGCGCGGCCGTCGGCGTCGAGCGCGACGACGTCGAGGCGGGCGCCGTCCTTGTAGATGACGACCAGGCCGATCCCGGGCGGTCCGGGCAGGGTGACCTCGAGGCGGCCGACGCGTCCCCGGGGATCGTCCTCGAAGTGCGTGAGCAGGCCTTCGACCAGCGCGTGCCCCGACGAGAAGAAGTCGATCGTCTCGTTCTCGACCGCGTGCGCCCGATCGAACGTGCCGACGAACGACGATCCCGCGGGCACACCCGGAAGGGCATCGACGATCGCCTCGTTGCCGAACTCGATCGCGTACGTCCGGCTGTCGCGCACCTCGACCACGGTGAAGCCGAGGCCCGACGCCGCGTTGACGACCGCACGCTCCATCAGCGCATCGAGGGCGGCGGGCACGCGCGCGAGAATCGCCGGCCCCATCTCGGCGCGAAACGGATCGCGATGCAACTGGTGATGCGCGGCCGCATGGACGCGCGAACGGGCCGAGCGCGCCTCGGCCATGAGGTGCTCGATCGCACTGTCAGACAGAGAGGCGTCAGGTGCGAGCGCGGTCTCCTCGAGCGCGCGCTCGACCCGCCCGAGCTGCTGCTCGATGCCGGCGACGGGCTCCCTGAACACGCCGAGCCGCTCGTACAGCCGCACGGCATCGGCGCCAATCCCGGCCGCGGGACGGAAGTAGACGATCTCGACGGGGATGCGTCGCCCGATACGGTCGAGGCGACCGATACGCTGTTCGACCGTGGAAGGCTTCCAGGGCAGGTCGTAGAGCACGAGGCGATGGCAGAATTCGAAGTTGCGCCCTTCGCCGCCCGCTTCTGTCGAGATGAGGAGGCTCGGCCCATCGACCGCGCGGAACTGCGCGACCTCGATGTCGCGCCGCGACGCCGACAGGTCTTCGTGGAACACACCGCTGGCGACCTGCCCGCGCGTGCTCAGCGCGTCGCGCACCGCCTCGAGCGTCTCGCGGTGGGCCACGAACACCAGCGTCTTCTCGCGCGCCGACCTCCAGCGCCGCGCCTGCGTGAGCAACCACGCAAGCCGCGGGTCAGATCGATCCATGGCGTCGGCCCGCTCACGCCACTCGACCTCGTCTGGCCCAAGCACCGCCTTCAGCGCCGCGCCCGAGGCGAGCGCCCGCCTGATGCGATCGAGCACGCGTCCACGCGCGATCGGATCCCGCTGTGCGTCGCCGTCGCGCGCGAGTTGCGCCGGCAGCGACGCCTGCGCGTCGTCGGGCGGCCGCAGGTCGATGGGCACGGCAACGCGCGGCGGCAACCCGCCGATGTCGACGCGGCGCGTCGAGCTGGTGCAGGGCGGCAACGGCGTCCCGGCGTCGAGTCGTGCTTCCCAGTCCGACTTCGCGCGTCGCGCTCCGGCAGGCGAACCCGGCTGATCGGGAAACTCCTCTGGCCTCAACAGCTGCAGCAGGCGAAAGAACCCGTGCGCATCGTCTTCGAGCGGCGTGGCGCTGAGCAGCAGGACGTGCCGTCCGAGCGCCGCAATCGGCGCGACGGCACGGTACTCGGGCTCGCCGGGATGCCCCGGCCGTCGCCGCAGCCGCTGCGCCTCGTCGACGACGAGCAGGTCGATGCCGGCGGCGACCGCCTGGCGTGTGAGCTCGGGCCGCTGCACGAGCGTCTCGAGGGCAATCACCGCGCGGCGGTGCACATCGAATGGATTGAAGCCGGCGCCGAAGTCGTGCTCCACGTCGGCCAGGCGTTGTGTGTCGAGCAGCGTGAACACCTGGTGGTACTTGCGCCACAGCTCGCCGAGCCACTGCACGGTGAGCGACTCCGGCGCGACGACCACGCACCGCTCGATAGCCTGCGTGTGCAGCAGGCGGTTCATGATCAGCGCGGCCTCGATGGTCTTGCCCAGGCCGACCTCGTCGGCGAGCAACCAGCGCACCGGCAGCCGCGCCGTCGCGCGCTCGGCGACGTGCAGCTGGTGCGGGAACAGGTGCACGCGGCCGCCGAGGAACGCCCCGAGGCCGTCGGCCTCTCTCGTGGCGAGCACGCGGAGGACGTCGAGGCGTGTCATCCACGTATCCACATCGTCGATGTCGCCGAGCGCGAGGCGCTCGAGCGGCGGCCGATCGCGCTGGCGCGGGGCCTCGGCCCCTGGCGCGAGCGCGTCGCTGGTGGCGGCGAAGCGCAGGGTGACGCCCGCTTCTTCGAAGTAGACCACCAGGGCACGGCCGTCGATCGCGGTGACGCGTCCGTTGCCGAGTTCTTCGTTGTAGCGATGGATCAGGAGATCGCCGACCGACCAGGCATGCACAGCACTGATTGTATCGGGGCTGGTGAAACGGCGCTGGACGCGGGGCTCCCGGGTCGTCGCGGTCAGACGGCCACGAGCGTGACCCGCGTTGTCGCAGCGGGGCGTCCGTTGACGATGACCGACAATGCGTGCACGCCCGGATGATGCAGGCGAGTCGTGAAGTCGCGGAAGCGGTGCCGCCGCTCGAACGTGTGCCAGCCGGGCGCCAGCGTGCGTTCGGCGACCTGGAACACCTTGCGGTGGCGCTTGCCGCCTGGGCGCACGAAGTCGACCGCGTACTCGATCCGCAGTGTCAGGGGCTCGGCCTCACGGTGCCGCACGTCGAACGCAAACCCCAGCGTGTCGCCGATCGCCAGGCGGCGAGCGCTCACCGTGAGCCGGCGCACCTCGGCCTCGACCTCCGCATCGAAACCGAACAGGCGCAGGGCACGCGCGTCGCCCCGCTTCAGCAGCGTCCGGCAGGCGTGTTTCAGCAGGCGATCGGTGTCGACGTGCGCGCCATGCCACCGCTCGGCGAGATCGAGCACCAGGCCGGGATGGTCCTTTGACCCATGCCATCAGATGGCATACATTACCTGGCATGAGTGACGACTCGTCGCTGGAGCGGACACAAGTGCAGTTCGAGCGGTGGCAGTACGACGCGCTGAAGGCACGGGCCTCGCGGGAAGGGCGCAGCCTGTCCGGGGTCGTTCGTGAAGCGGTCACCGCGTTTCTCGCTGCGCCGACCGCATCGCCGACGATCGGCAGCATCGCGGGCCTCGCGTCAGACGCCGCATTGCGGGGCGAAGACCACGACGCGCTGCTGTACCGGGTCGTGTTACCTGCCGTTGAGCGAACGGCGACGACGGCAGCGAAAGCTCCACGGCCAGCCGCCCGGGCTGTTGGGCGGACGGCGGCGTCGCCGGCGGCATCGGGCACGCGTACCCGCACGAAGGCGCGATGACGACACGACTGTTCGTGGATACGAGCGCGTGGGTGGCGCTGGCGAATCGCGCCGAAACAGCGCACGGAGCGGTCAGCGCGCTGCTCCAGGCGCCTGGCGTGCGGCTCGTGACGTCGAGCTTCGTCTTCGACGAGACGGTCACGCTGTGTCGCATGCGGCTCGGACATCCCGTCGCCCTGCGCGTGGGCGCCGTGTTGCGCGGTGACGCGGTCGACCTCGTCCACGTCACACCCGAAGACCTGGCCGAGGCCTGGGTACTGTTCGCGGCACGCGCCGACCAGGCCTACAGCTTCACCGACTGCACGTCGTTCGTCCTGATGCGCCGACTGCGCCTCGAGACCGCCGCGGCGCTCGACGCGGACTTCGCGCGTGAGGGCTTCCGCGTCGTGCCTGCCGCCTGACGGGTCGGCCGCAGGCGGCCGTCAGTCCTGGCCCGGCGCCGCGAGCAGCCACTCGTAGGCGGGTCGTACGCGCCCTGGCGTCGACAAGGTGTCCTTCTGTCAAGGACACATTGTTGACAATCTGGGCCCATGGCAAGGACTGGCTTGTCGATCGCGGCCAGTGACCTTCCCGCTCCCGCACCCTCGCTATCTCCTGTCGCACGCGCCTCGGTCAGGCGCTTGCGTGAGGCCCAGCGCCGTCTCGATCGAAGGGCCGCCCGCAGGTCGCTGGCTGGGCCGTGTCAGCGTGCACACCGGCACTTGACCATGCCCGATCCGTATGACACGGTCATACACATGGAAGAGATCCTGACGATCCGCTTGCCCAAGGGAACACGGCGTCGCCTCGAGCGCCGTGCCAAGGCACAGAAGCTCTCGGTGAGTCAACTGGTGCGGCGGGCACTCGAACAGGGCGAGTTGCTCACGAACCTGGCGTCGGCCCGGGCTGAACTGCGGCCACAGGCGCGCGCCCAGCGCATCTACACCGACGAGGACGTCTTCGCAATCGTCTCGTGATCCTCGTCCGCGACACGAACGTGATCGTCGCGGCGCTGGTCGCCAAGGGCCTGTGTCACGAAGTCGTGGTGCGCGCCCTGGCGACCTGCACGGTCGCCACATCGACGGCCCTGCTCGACGAACTCGAACGGACACTGCATGCGAAGTTCACGCTCGGACCAGCGGCCACTGCCTTCCTGGAGCAGTTGCGCGCGCGTGTGCGGATTGTCGAGCCTGTAATGCTGCCGGCGCCTGTGTCGCGCGATGTGGACGACGACCTCGTCGTGGCGACCGCCGTCGGGGCAGGCGCGGCCGCGATCGTCACGGGCGACCAGGACCTCCTCGTCATCGGCAGCTACCGCGGGATCGCGATCGTGTCACCGCGGGAGTTCCTGGAGCGCCTGTAGGCGCCCCCCCCTACCGCGGCAGCCCGGTCCGGCCGCCTACGGCAGGTTCTCGAGGTCGGCGAGGTCTTTGTGCCTTCCGGCCGCACGCTTGTTGACCTTCAGGTCGGCGAGCGAGATCACCGGCACCCGCACATCATCCACCTCGAACTCGACAGCGCGCGCCCGGCACGCCTCGAACTCGACGCCGTCAATCGAGGTCATCACCTCGATGCGGAACGGCGCCACGCCAAGTCGGACGATACTTCGGGGATCGGTGAAGAGCCGCGATTCCAGGGCGGGCAGGTCGAAACCGAACTCGCGCAGTGAGGCGAGCACACGCTGGGCGTTGCCAGGTGTCGCGCCGACCCAGACGTCCAGATCGACGGTGGCGCGCGGGTAGCCGTGAAGCCCGACCGCGTAGCCCCCGACCAGCAGGTACTCAACGCGGTTCGCGTTGAGCAATCTCAAGAACTCTCTGAAGTCGTCCGTCAGTAGCGGTGCGTCCATACACGGTCCGGCGCATGATCTCGATGGCGGCCAGGCGCTCCGAGGCAGGACGCGCCCACCACCAGCGGCGATCGTCTGGCTCGTCGTGCAGCAACTGCACGACCATGGTCGAGCGATCGACCTTCAGCGACGTCGGCATCGAGACCCCAGTATACGGGCCATCCCTACCGCGCCTTCGCCATCTCCATCACCACGTCGTACTGGAAGCGCACGAAGCGGTGCAGCTCCGCGACGAGGATGCGCTCCTGGTCGCTGTGCGCCCCGAAGCCCTTCTGGCCGTCTTCGACATCGAGCGCGGGACCGATCCCGTAGCACTGCGGCCCCTTGGCCCGGATGTTCGACATGTCGGTCGCCCCCGTGCCCATCGTCGGCAGCGTGACGGTGTCGTAGTGCTTCGTCACCATGCGCTCGATCACCGAGAACGCCTCGGTGTTGAGGCGTGACGCGCCGGCCGGCCGGTACCGTTCGCGGCCCCAGCGCACCTCGACCCGCGGGTCGTTGACGACCTGGCGCACCATGTCGAGGAACGTCTCCTGGTCCTCGTCGGGATGCAGCCGTACGTCGATCGTCGCCTTGGCCTCTGACGGGATCACGTTGTAGCGGAACCCGGAGTTGAGGATCGTCGGCACCAGCGACGTGTGCGTCATCGACCAGTGCGCCGGCTCGTTGACGAGCATCCAGTCTTCGACCGGCTTGTGCACCTTGGGATCGGGACTCAGCAGGTCGCGGTACTTCTGCGCCACCTCGGGCTCGACGATCGTCGAGAGCTTCCTGAAGTACGACGCCGTCGTCTCGTTGAGGCGCAGCGGCGGGGTCCACGCGCCGATCTTGCCGATGGCCGACGCCACGCCGAGCACGGCGCTGCCCTGGTTCGGCACCGAACCGTGGCCCGCGGGCCCCGTGACGATGAGTTCGATGAACCGCGGTTCCTTCTCGGTCGTGCCGATGTTGGCCTGCCGCACCTGGCCGCCGCGACGCACGACGCCGCCACCTTCGGCGAGGCAGAACTCAGAGTCGATCGCATCGAAATGCGCGTCGGCCATGAACTGCGCGCCCACGTCAGGCGCGCCTTCCTCACCGGCCTCGGCCAGCAGGATCACGTCGCGATCGAGCGGCGTCTTCGTGCGCGCCAGGTGCAGCACCAGCATCAGGCCAGCGACGAGGTTGTCCTTGTCGTCCACGGTGCCGCGCCCGTAGACGTAGCCACCGTCGATGGTCCCGGCAAACGGCGGAAAGGT